>NZ_JAAOQS010000005.1:0-171455 GCF_011603105.1 Rhodococcus sp. A14
GACCCGCACCCCGCCCGCTCGGGTTACCCTCGACTCAGCACGCCCGAGCATGGGGAATTACGTGACGGACACCCCTGGGGAATTACGTGACGGTCGACACTGGGGAGCCTCTCCGATCGCTCCGCGACGGAGTTGGAGTCGACCGCGATTATGTACAGGACGACCGATCACGCATACGCGGCTGAGCTCGATCGCACTCTTGTCGGGGAGAAGTGATGAGCAGCAATCCAGTCGATGCACTGACCGAACCCGATGGGTCCGACCCTGTTCCCGACATGCTCGAGAACGCCGTTGGGCTGTCGTTCCTGAGTCCCTCGTTCTACATCCAGCAGTTCTGCACCTCAGTGATCAAGTCCAATCCGTGGGACTGGGCGGCGGAACAGCTCTCGGGCGACTGGGATGGCGTGAAGCGCGCAGGGAACAGCGTCCAGAATCTGGCCGACTACAACGACCACTTCTCCGCAGCAATCCACGAGAGTCTTCGTGGCGTCGAGCCGTGGAGAGGCATCGCGGCCGACAACGCGCGCGGCTACTTTCAGAAGTTTGGTGACGCGGTCGGTAGCCAGGCGTCACCGCTTCGTTCCATTGCAGAACAGATCGACCAGATTTCCCTTGCCATGTATGAGCTGTCGAAGGCCGTAGGGGATGCCCTCTCCGCCATTACCGACATGGCAATCATCGCCCTCATCGAGATTGCCGCCGCAGAGGCGCTGACACTGACTGGTGTCGGCGTTGTCGGTTCAGGCGCAGCGATGGGCGCGGCCACGCTGCAGGTTCTGATGATCCTCGAAAAGTGGGGTGAGGTCCTCCAGTACTGGACAACAACATGGTCCGTCGTCCAGGCCCTTATGAGTGGTATCACCGGATCACTTGCCGGCAGCGAGTTCATCGATCTGCCCAGCCTTCCCGAAACTTCCTACGACCATCCGGGGGCGTGATGGATCAGCCTGAACGCACATTCGACGTGGCACGGGACGACCTCGGGGTGTCCCTTCACCTGAAGCAGTCGTTGACCGTCCTCGCGGCGAAGTCGCCGGATCCGGATTTTCGCCGCCTCGCTGCAGACGTCTTGTCGGGTGCCTTGGGCGTGCGCGACCTCGTAGCATCAGAGGCCTTCAACGCCACTCTCGACAGGGTGATCCCATTGGCCCTGGCCGACCTCGAATCACTTTCTGACGAGCAGCGCGAGCGACTTGCCGCAGAAACTCGCGAGCGGATGGACTCTCTCGCCGGCTCCATGGGCGCTCGCGACGACGCAGTGGCGCAGGGGGCGAACCCAGATGAACCGGCCGACGAGGACTGGAATCAGCAGGGCGGGATTCTGAGTTCCGACTGGTGACCCCACGTGAGTGGCAAAGCGTGCCCGAGCACGCCTTGCCACTCACGTCGGCGGGGTCATTTCCAGCCGCACACCGAGGAGTCGCACTTCCCGCTCGTGGTCGAGCCTGTCGACCAATGCTGTTGCCGCATCGGCGATCACGTCCGGGTCGAATGTCGGCTCCGGCAGCGGCTTGCTCGTCGTGTGGGTATCGAACGGGGCGTAGCGCACCTTCAACGCCACTCGCACCGCCCGGCGGTTCTCCGCGAGGATGTCCTCCCGGACCCGGGCGGCGAGACGACGGATCTCCTCGGTGACGGCCTCCCGGCCGGCGAGGTTCTGCTGGAAGGTCGTCTCCCGGCTGTGCGACCGGGCCACCCAGGGTTCCGCCGAGACCGGGGAGAGGTCGATGCCGCGACCGATCCTGGCGTACCACGGTCCCATGTTCGGACCGAGGGTCGCGGCCAATTCCTGATCCGAGGCGTCGGCGAGTTCCTGCACGGTGCTGATGCCCAGCGCGGTAAGCTTCTTCGCTGTCTTCTTTCCGATCCCCCACAGCGCGTCGGTGGGGCGCTCCCCCATGACGGCGAACCAGTTTTCCTCGGTGAGCCGATAGATGCCCTGCGGTTTGCCGAAGTCGGTCGCGATCTTGGCTCGTAACTTGTTGTCGCCGATACCTACTGAGCAGTGCAGCCCGGTCGCGTCGAGGACGGCGTCGTGCACGGTTCGCGCGAAGGCCTCCGGGTCGTCGGTCTCGACACCCAGAAACGCCTCGTCCCAGCCCATCACCTCGACGACGACGTCCAGTTTTCGCAACGTGTCCATCACGACGCCCGACACCTCGGTGTAGACCTCGGCGTCGACAGGTAGGAACACTGCGTCAGGGATCTTCCGCGCCGCAATCCGCATCGGCATTCCGGAACCGACACCGAACTCACGCGCCTCATACGACGCCGTCGACACCACCGCGCGCTCGGTGGGATCCCCGCGACCGCCCACGACGACGGGACGTCCCCGCAGTTCAGGATGCCGCAGCACCTCGACGGCGGCGATGAACTGGTCGAGATCGACATGCAACACCCACCGACGACGCGGCGGAATGCTCATGGAACCAGTGTGCCGGAATCGTCGTACCGCGACCCTCGAATCCTCGACTTCTGCGGCGGCGGAGGTCAGAACACGTCGTCGGCGTCGACAGACGGAATCAACTCGTCGGGGAACCGATACGAGCATCCGAGTTCACTGGTGGACCGGGTGCCCCAATTGTCCCGGAACCAGGCCACGCAGGTGTTCGCGATCAGGTTCACATCGCGACTGAAGAGATAGCCGTCCGTACAGTCTTCGAAGTGGCCGTCGAAATGCCACCTGTCGAGGGTCAGGTGCTCGGCCGAATAGTCGGCGAGCAGCAGGTGCCCGAGTTCGACGCGTGATCGCCTTAGCATCAACACACCGTCGGCCAGTACCTGAATCTGCGCGCAGACGACCTCTTCGTCGTCGTCCTCACTGACGTAGCTGTTCGGGCCGATCTCGACGATGAGCGCGACCGGTTGATCGACCAGCGAACCCGTCAACCACTCGACCATTCCCGCCCACGAAACCTCGGGCACCTCGGTGGAATCGACCATCGTCGTCAACCTCCCTCGCTCGCGACCGACTATTGCATGGACGTATCAAAGCAGAAGATTCCGACACATGTGGCCCGAAATCGTTCTGCGTCGAAGAGTGTCGTTTGCGTGATCGTCCGGCGACTGCCTGGAGCCATCGCCACCGCGTGAGTGCCATGTGGGCCGAAAGCAACTGCGCCCAAATAGGTTCGGGCGTAGTCCGGTGCTGTCACGACGTTGCCGACCTACATCGACAGCACCATCTGCGCGAGGAGCCGACCCCATTCGGGGTCCATGGGCTGGTCGCGCTGCACCCAGCCCTCGACCATTGCGCCGATCAGTTCGAGGAACGAGATCGTGGGACGTCCCATCCAGAAGACTTCTTCCCTGCCGACGATCGTGCCGTCGCTGGTCTGCCAGCCGAGGGCGGCGAGTCCCTCGGCGATCACGTCCCTGCGTTCGTCCGACGACGTGCCCGCGGCGAGTGTGAGAAGCACGAGGTATCCGGTCTCCCGCTCGATCTGTTCGGTGCCCAGCGGCAGTCGATCGAGCAGATGACGCCACATCTTTGTCGCGTTGTCCGCCATCGCCGTTCCGAGATTGGTTCGAACGAGCTTTCCCTTGTACTTGCGCACCAGTCCGAGTGTCTTGGCGTACTCACGGAGCAGGTGGACGGGCCGTTGGTCCGTCTCGCGGTTGCTGGTGGCGGGCCAGTCGTCGAAGCCCGGCAACGCCTGCCGCATCTCCGCCACCACGGCCGGGGGCAGGTAGCCCGCCTGAGTCAGCGTGATGCCGTCGGATCCGATGCGCTGCAGCAACCACCGCAGATGAAACGTCGCCGCTTCCTGGGCCGCAGGAAAGTCACCCTTCCGCGTCGTGAGCTGGGCGTGCTCGAGCAGCGAAAAGACGTGCGGGGCAGCTTGATGGGGGATCCGGCGCAGCAGTTCCGCGAACTTGGAATCGGTCACCGGACCGTGGTCACGAATCACGACTTCGATCCGCAGATTACGGTTCACGGCGTCGACGCCGAACGATTCGGGCGCGAAGCCCGGCCCGACCCACGCCCCGGCGTCGTGATGACCGGGGTGAGACGGGGTGGCCAGGACCGTCAGCAGGTCGGCGTATCCCCCCGGTCCGCCGCAATCCTCGGGCGGGCAGGCGCGGGCGCCGGCGAGGCAGGTCACCGTCGGCGCGGGCCCGTCGGCCTCGATCCGTTCGAGGACGATCGTATGGTCCCAGCCGTCGCCGAAGTCGTATTGATAGGACAGGAGCTCGCCGGGTTCGGCCAGAACCTGATCGAGCCGGACCGCGTCCTCGCACAGCTCGTCGTCCTCGTCGGCGAAGCCCTCTTCGATGCTCTCGCGCATCTCGTACCGCTCGGAGGCAGGCGGCTCACCGCCGACCCACGAATGCAGGTGGCTGTCCTGCCAGCCCATGACCGTCTGCACGATCGGATGCAGCTCGTTCAGCCGCAGGTTCGAGGGCACGACGAACTGCCGCCAGATGGCCGGCGACACGTCGTCGAGCTCGATCCGCAGGTGGAAACTCGCCACGTCTCGGCGACCCGGCCGCTCGGACGGCCGGACGATCACCGGCACGTCAGGAACGACGGACAGGTGTCGGCGTTTACCTGAAGCGGTCATGGCGTCATGTTAGACAGGAGGCAGCGGTGTCCGGCACAAGTGCTGACGATAGCGTGAGCACATGTCGGTGTCCGCAGTTCTCGCAGGTCGGTACGAGTTGCGGGGAGTGCTGGGGCGCGGCGGAATGGCCGACGTCCACGACGGATGGGACCTGCGCCTGCAGCGACCCGTGGCGATCAAAGTGCTGCGCCCGGAGCTCGCCTCCGTCCCCGACACGCGTCGGCGGTTCGAGGCCGAGGCCCGGCTCGCCGCCACCTTGAATCACCCCAACGTCGTCGCGGTGCACGACTGCGGCGAGGACGCCGGAATGGCGTACATCGTGATGGAGCGCCTGCCCGGGCGGACCCTCGCCGACGAGATCGCCGCCGGTCCCGTCCCGGACGCGCGGGTGCGGTCGATCCTCGCCGACGTGCTCGCCGCCCTCGGCGCCGCCCACGGAGCGGGAATCCTGCACCGCGACATCAAACCGGGAAACGTGCTGTTCACCGCCGCGGGCACGGTGAAGGTCGCCGACTTCGGCATCGCGAAGAGCGCCGCGTCCGACCACACCGCGACGGGACAGGTGCTGGGCACCGTGGCCTACCTCAGCCCGGACCGCATCATGGGCACACCCGCCACGACCTCCGACGACCTCTATGCCGTCGGCGTCGTCGGCTACGAAGCCGTCGCCGGGCACCGGCCGTTCGCCGGCGACAACATCTTGTCCCTCGCCCGGGCGATCATCGACGGCGCGACCCGACCGCTGCGCGAAGCCCGTCCGGACGCCGATCCGAACCTCGCCGACACGATCGAGCGGGCGATGGCCCGCGACCCTCAGCAGCGGTACGCCGACGCCCAAGCCATGCGGAATGCCGTCCTCGGAGCGTCCGGCCCGCATCCGCCGCCGACGAGAGCATTCACACCCACCACCTCCGTCCCTCAGCTGCCGCCCGAGCCACGGCGACCACGGCGGACCGGCCTGATCGTCGCCGCGATCGCCGCGGTGCTGGTGGCCGTGGTCGTGGCGGCGCTGGCCATCGCGTCTCAGAATCGGGACGGCACGGTCGGTCCCGGGCCGAGCACCACCGCGGTCGTCCCCGCTCCGGCGCCCGTCTCCGTCCCGAGCAGTGCGGTCGAGGTCAACCCGGTTGCGCCTCCCCCACCGACCGGCGCCCCGGCACCGAAGACCGGACTGGGAAACAACAACGGCAACAACGGCAACGGGAACAACAAGCCCAAGGACAAGGACAAGGAGAAGGACGGCAACTGAGCGAGTCGCGGTCGGGTCAAGCGCGGGCACCCGTTCCACGGCGCTCATCCACGGCGGCCCGAACGGCGGGCGCGACGTCGGTCGCGAACGTGCGGACCTGGGCGAGATCGTCGCCATCGGTGCCGAAGACGAACGTGTCCATGCCCGCGTCCACCGCGAGTTCCGTCAGTTGGCTCACCCACTGCTCGGCGGTTCCGTGGAACAACGTGTCCGACGGTGTGTCGCTCACCCCGCCGAACACGTTGTAGGCGCGGACGATCGAGCTCGGATCCCGGCCCGCATCCGCCGCGCCCGCGTCGATCCGCGCGTGCATGCCGGGCAGGACCTCGGGCGGAAAGTACGAACTCGACGGGACCCACCCGTCCGCCGAGCGTCCCAGCGCCCGCAGCAGCCGGGGGCCGCCGACGCCCAGCCAGATCCCGATCCGGTGCGCCGGGACCGGTCCGGGATGCACGCCCGCGAGGCGATAGTGCTCACCCTCGGAATACACGGCACGCTCACCGGACCACATCAGGCGGATCACCTCGACCGCCTCCTCCAACGCCGTCGCGGCCTGACCGGGCGTGCGCACGTCACCGCCCATCGCCCCGATCGCCTCCCAGAACGCGCCCGCACCCAACGCCAGTTCGAATCGGCCTCCCGACATCACGTCGAGGCTGGCCGCGGCCTTCGCCATCGTCGCCGGCGGGCGAAGCGGCAGGCAGGCGACGTCGGGGAACACGCGCACCCGCTCGGTCCGGGCCAGCAGCGTGCCCATCAGCGACCAGCAGTCGAGGAATTTCGCCTGGTACGGGTGATCTTGCACGCCGATCAGGTCGAGTCCGGTCTCGTCGGCGAGGGCGGCGAGTTCGAACGTGTTGGCCAGCAACTCCACCGACGGGGTCACGAACGCCCCGAACTGCACGGCCCTGCCGTAATCGGTCATGGCGGTCGCGTCCCCTCTCGGATCGCTGAGCTCCTACGATCATCCACCTCCGCGGCGTTCGGGAACACCCGCCGCGCAGCCGGAACCCCGCCGGGCGGCATAGTGGGTTCATGACAGACGACACGCAAGACGGCCCCGCACCCGACGTCCGGAACGCCCCCGAACTACACCGATTCGAGGTCCGCGTCGATGGTGAACTGGCCGGGTTCACCGAGTACCTCGACGACGCGAATCAACGGATCTTCTTCCACACCGAGATCGGCGAGCAGTTCGCGGGGCGCGGCCTCGCCAGCACCCTGATCCGCAGCGCACTCACCGAGACCGTCGGGGACGGCAAACGGATCGTGCCGATCTGCCCGTTCGTCGCCGGCTACCTGAAGAAGCACGACGACTTCGCCGACGACGTCGACCCGGTCACGCCGGCCGCGATCCAGGCTGTGAAGGATTCGCGCGGCTGATCAGGGTGCGCCGTCGGCAGCGCGCGCCTCTTCGAGCTGCCGGATGAGGGTGGCGGCGTCGTAGGGGCCGCTGTGCCGGGCGAGGTCGGTGCCCGTTGCACCGAGGTAGAACGTGGGGGTCCCCCGGAAATCGCTCGACTCGGCGTCGAGTTCGTCGTCGTCGATGCGGTGAACGTAGGTGCCCCTGCGGATGTCTTCCTCGAACCGGTCCATGTCGAGCCCCAGCTCGGCGGCGTAACCGAAGATCTCGTCCTCGGCGAGGGCGTCGCTGTTGGCGAACAGGTGGTCGTGCATCTCCCAGAACCGTCCCTGCGCGGCCGCCGCTTCGCTCGCCTGGGCGGCGAAACGCGCGTGCGGATGCACGGCGTCGAGGGGGAGATGCCGGAAGACGTAGCGGAGCTCGTCCCCGAAATGCGCCCGCACGTCCCGGATGCTGCCGGTGGCCTTGCTGCAGAACGGGCACTCGAAGTCGCCGTACTCGACGAGGGTGAGCGGCGCATCCACCGGCCCGCGCAGATGATCGCGGCCGGTGTCGACGGGCCGGAGCAGGGTGCGCCCGACGGCCTCCGTCGGCGGGTGCACCCAGTCCGACAGCCGGAACAGTGCCCAACCGAGGACGGTGGCGATGACCGCCGCCGTCAGGACACCCACCCGAGCGTCGTTGGCGAGCTCGGGTGAGTCGATGGCCAGGTCGACGATGAACAGCGAGATCGTGAAGCCGATGCCGGCCAGCGCGCTGCCACCGGCGATCTGGGACAGCGTCAGCCCGCGCGGCAGGCTACCGGGCCGCAGCTTCGAGAACAGGGCCGTGGCCGCGGTGATGCCGACGAGCTTGCCGACCACCAGGCCGAGCACGATGCCCCACGCCAGCGGAGACCGGGCCGCGTCCGCGAGGGTCTGCCCGGTGATGACCACACCGGCATTGGCGAGCGCGAAGATCGGGACGACGAGGAACGCCGTGTAGGGCTGGTAGAAGCGCAGCAACCGCTCGTTGACGGACACCGCGCGCAGCACACCGAGCTGGGCGGCGCGGGCGTAGTCGGAGTTGGGTGACTGCCGGAACGCGCGCGTGAGTTCACCCGCCCGCTCCACCTCGCTGCGCCGCGGCGGATACACGGGCAGGATCAGCGCGATCAGCACACCGACGAGGGTGGGGTGGACGCCGGACTCGTAGAACGCGACCCACGTGCCCGCCGCGACGATGAAGTAGGCGACACCACGCCACACCTCGAGCTTGCGCAACTGGATGATCAGCAGCAGTCCGACGCACCCGAGGAGCAGCGGCCCGAGCCGGAGGTTGTCGGTGTAGAAGAAGGCGATGATGGCCAGGGCACCGATGTCGTCGGCGACGGCCAGGGTCAGGAGGAACACGCGCAACCGGGCGGGGCATCGGGGTCCGACGAGTGCCAGTGCGCCCAGCACGAACGCCGTGTCGGTCGAGACGACGACGCCCCACGCGCTGGCCTCGGCGCCGCTGGGGTTGAGGATCAGGAACAGGACGGCGGGCAGCGCCAGACCCGCGATCGCGGCGAGAAGTGGGACGGCGGCACGGGCGCGATCGGTGAGTTCGCCCATCGTCAGCTCACGTTTCACCTCGAGCCCCACGACGAAGAAGAACAGCGTCATCAACCCGTCGTTGACCCAGTGCTTCAGGTCGAGGCTGATGCCGTAGTCGCTGATCTGGATGGTCACCGGGGTGTGCCAGAACGACTCGTACGAATCACCGATGTTGGCCCACACCAACGCCAGGATCGTGGCGACGAGGAGGAAACCGGCCGACAGCTTGTCGTCGTCGGTGTCGTCGCGGATCAGGGCCAACCGCGCCGACAGTCGCCGAAGTGTGGTGGGGCTGCTCTGCTCGACCGTCATCTGTCCCCTCGCTCACAGTTTCTGCCGCAGGTCAGCCTAATGCCCCTGCACATGAGCCGCCCCGCTGTCCGATCAACTCCGATCCGGCGGCGCCCAGGCACCTGTTCTCGGTCGCGTTATCATCTCGCCATGGGATCGAAGCGGAGTAGAAATCCGGGCCAGAAGCGTGCGGCAAAACAGCAGGCACGCCAACGAAGGAACCGCTCAACAGTCGCACCGCTGTTTCCCGCTTCCGCCGTCGACCCAGCGCTTATCGACAGCTTCGTTCAGTGGCTGCGCAGGGGCGATCTGACCGAGGACGCGGAACTCTTCGCACACCTCTTGGAGTCGACACTCACGAACCTCGCGCACGCCCACCCCGGTTTCCGTGCCACCGGCTGGCTCCCCGCGGACGCGCATACCCTCCTCGATGCCGCTGACGAACTAACCGCAGATAATTCCGAGGACATGGATGACATCGCATTGACGATTGTCGCCTCGGCACTGACGTTCCTCAACTTTCTCGACGAAAATCGGCTGTGGACCGGCACCGAAGAGAACCTCATACATTGCATCGAGGACCTCATCCATTTCGTCGAGCCGCAACCACCCGTCGTCCTTCCCGAAGACATCGCACTACCCGCCGTGGACGAGAAGGACGAACTACGCGCACTCACCTCCCTTCCGCTGATCGCCTCCCTCGTCGCACTCGTGGACTGGGTCGGGAAGGGTGCGGCCGTCACCTCGACCAAGGTGCCCAAACCCGCCTCTATCCCCGGTCTCGCTGACGCGTTGGGTGTCGATCTCGACCTCGACTCGGAGGGGTTTCCGCGTGCGCGCCGAATCCGCTCGATGCGCGACGTGCCCGAGATGCTGACCTACTGGGAAACTGCGGAAGAGATCGGCCTCATCACCGTCAACTCCACACGCGCGGTCCGCGGACCGAACGCGGAGCTGATCGCCGACCGGACGACCCGGGCGCTGCCGTTGATTCGTGCAGCTGTCACCGAATTCGTCCGCAGCCAACTCGTATCGACGCAACGTCACCCACTCGACCTCACGCAATTGACCGATGTGGTCGTGACGCAGGTGATCTTGGCGGGGATGACATCGGAGCCGCCTGTCGCCGACTCGGAAGACGCGCCATCCGGCGACGAGCAATCGCTCCTGGATGCCTTCGTCTATGACCGACTGGACAGGTTGGTGGAACAGAAGTGGCTGACCAAGGATGACGCATACCGGGTTCCGGCCGCGCTGCAGCCTGCCGTTCTTCGTGCCGTCCAACTCGCTGGCGCAGAGACCGAGTACGCACTGTCCGACATGGTGGATTCGCACGTTACATTGCGGATTTCATTGGAAGGCACCCACATTCCCGTCTGGCGCCGCGTTCGACTCGACGCCTCACTACCGCTTTCCGCTCTCCACGACATCATCCAGTCCGCGTTCGGCTGGGAAGACTGCCATCTACACGAGTTCTCTGCCGGGCCCGCGTACTCAGGCGGTAGGGTATTCATTCCGAATGAAGACTTCGCGCACCGCGACCTCGTAGGCCCCGCCGTCGCGGAGGAAGAGGTCCCCGTCGGTTCGCTGCTCAGCTCGGTCGGCGACCGTCTCACCTACCTGTACGATTTCGGTGACGACTGGATCCATCACATCGTCGTCGAATCGGTCGACAACCCCGCTCCCGAATCCCCTGTAGCGCTATGCCTCGACGGGCGCAATATGGCGCCGTACGAAGATTCCGGCGGCCCGTGGGGTTGGGCGAACATGATCGAAGCCAGCGCTGACCCGCATCACCAGGAACACTCGGAAATTCGGGACTGGCTGGGTCTGCGCCCCGATCAGCAACTCGATCCGACATCGTTCGATCGAAACGGGATCAATGAGGCCTTCGCGACGTTGTTCGGGTAGAGCGTCTGGCGGGTGTCCGCGCAGCACGCGCGGACCCCGACTCAGACATAGTTCTCGAGAACGAACTTGGTGAATCCCTTGCGGATCAAACGCACGGCCTGCTTCTGCCCCTGACGCAGCACGGACTTCGGCACCCACACCTTCGGCTCGACCGACATCGTGAGGTGAACCGACGTCCCGCGCGGGGTGGGGGTCAGCCGATACTCCCCCTCCTGGCACTTCTGCTTCTCGCTCTCGAGGAGCGTCCACGACATCTGCTCGTCCCCGAGCCACTTGTGCTCGGCCAGCTGCGTGTCCGCGACCCCGAGGACGGCGAGCGTCATCCGCACGGTGCGGGGGCGTCCGTCGTCGAATCGGGACTCGACGACCACCTTCTTGTGCACCACCGACCACTCGGGGATGCGTTCGACGTCCGCCAGCGCAGCCATCACCTGCTCCTGGGGCGCCTCGATCTCGAACTCGCCAGATACCGACAACGCCATCGATTGCTCTCCTTCTCGTCGGTTGTACATGCCCTACAGTTCGGACGCGTAGCGCTCCAGCATGGCAGCAAGTTCGCCGGGGCGCGCGAGTGCCGCCAGATGGCCCGTGTCGATGACGTCCGGTGCGATGCCCAGTCGCTCCCGGACGATCCGCTGCATGAATTCGAGCGGGAAGAGCCGATCGCGCCTCCCGGCGACGACCCGCGTCTTCACGTGCGGCCACCCGTCCGCCTGCCACACCGTCTCGAACGGGGTGTTCGACATGACGGGCTCCTCCTGGCTGAACGCCTCCTCGGTGACGTCGTCGGGCACGTCGTGGAAGAACAACACCCGCAGGTCGTCGGGCGCATCCGGGTCGCGACCCTCCAGCACGTCGAACGCCCGTTTCGCTTCGGCCTGACCGGTGGTCTCCCACCACTGCCCGGGTGCCTCCCCCGGCGCGGGCAGCATCGGTGCCAGGAGAACCAGCAGGTCGACGTCGACCTCGCCGCGCTGACAGACGATCGCGGCGGTGAACGCGGACATGGACTGCGCGACCAGCACGATCGAACCCTCGACGTCCTCGACCGCATCGACGACGACGTCGGCGAACTCGTACTGGCCCGCGTCGTCGTCGCCGTACGGAAGGTCGACGGCGATCACCGAGTGCCCGCTTCCCTCCAGGATCGGTGCGACGCGGTGCCAGTACCACGAGTCCGAGCCGGCGCCGGGCAGCAGAACGAAGGTTGCGGGCATCTCGACTCATCTCCTGTTTCCGGGACACGAACGAACGGTCGAGTCGAGCCTAAGCGCTACGTGCGCGCGAATGCGCGCCCCCTCACCTGCTCGTCGTGAAACGGAAGCGCCGCCGAGGGCGATACACCCAGTAGGTCGGACAAGAAAGTCCGACCGTGCCGGGATCCACCACACGTTACGAGAACTGAGCTGACATGTTCACCAACCATCTCTTCGGCGGAATGACCGAACAGGAAATCGACATCGAGATCGCCGACGAGCTGGCGGCCTGAGGTAGCTCCTTCGCACGCGAGTGGCGATGTGCACCCCGGCACGCTGCGCCACTCACCTACGAGTTACGTTCATGCTCAACACCGGTCGCCCGGTGAACCCTTCCGCACAGCGGTATCGGTGTCGTTGCGCTTCGAGGTTGCCGCCATCGGCGGCGTCGCGGGAGTCGTCGTTATGCCGGCTCTCTCATCACGCCGACGTGGCGCACCGTCCCGGAAAGGCCTGGGAGCTCTTGCACGGGTGACCAGGTGCGCAGCCCATCCGTGCTGTCGGAATAGAGATACTTTCCTTCGGTATAGGCGTCGAGATATATCCGCCAGGCGCCGCTCGGCAACTGAACCAGGGCTGGGCCCTCCACCAGCGAGCCCCAGTTTCCAGGCGGGACGAATGAATAGGGTCCCGTCACCGACGAAGCGACCGCATGCTCGACGACCTTCTTCGTCTCGTTCTTGGTAAACGCATGATAGGTCGATCCCACCTTGACCACGGTGGTGTCGATATGGTCCGCGCCGATCCCGGCGAGCGGAACAGGCGGGCTCCACAACCTGAGCGATGGTTCCAGCGCCGTCATCAGATACGGCACGAATCCTCCACCGGTCGACATCGACAGGATGACGTTGACCCGGTCGCCGTCCACGAACCATTCGGGTGCCCAGGCCTTGGTGGTGAACGGCGACAGCGACGGTCCGTCGCTGAACCCGGCCGACCCCGAGGAACCCGGCGGGCTCGCTGAGCCCGTTCCGTCTCCCGTGCCCGGCAGGAAGGCGCAGCAGAATGGGACCGGCCAGGCCCCAAGGAACTTCCAGTCCATGCGGTCACTGCTGCGTGCGAAGCCGATGTTCGCCCCGTCGATCGTCGTGTAGGTGAGGTAGTAGAACCCGTCCGTGTGCCGGAAGATGCTCGGGTCACGCACCACCCCTGACGGAGGCCGATATGCAGACAGTCGGAGGGGCTGGAACCCCGTGCCGTCCTCCGACTCGTATACATCCAGGTCGCGGTCGCTGACGTTGCTGAACGCCACCATCGTGGTTCGCCAGGCGAGCGGTGCGGCGCCGCTGCTCCCCGGGGCGGCGGCCAGCAAGCCTGCGACAGCGAGCATCACCATCGATATGGCGGAAAAGCAGGTTCGTTTGGGCAGCATCACCGGTGCAGTATCTATCACAGCAGGCGCACCATGCGTAACTTTGGCCGCAGGCAGCGGATCGTTACCGACGGCCGTGCAGTGACGCCGTATACGAACCCGAGGGCGCCACCCGCAGCAGCGGCGATCAATACTCCTGCGGCGCGGTCGGTCTACGCGCGAGCCTTATGCGTGACGGCATCTCGGCGTAGCGTCTCGGGGACACTGTCGACGGAGGAGTGCTCATGTCGGGCGAACTGTCATTCTTCGAATTGGGTGTGGCCAACACCGAGCAGGGCCGAAAGTTCTACTCGGCGTTGTTCGGCTGGGAATTCGAATCCGGGCCCGGCGGGTCGGGCTACTCCATCAACACACCGAACGTCCCAGGCGGGATCCACGGCGGCGACGAGGGCGCCGGCCCGTATGTCTTCTTCCGGGTGCCCGACCTCGACGCCGCGGTCGAGCAGGTACTGGCGCTGGGCGGCACCGTCGACGCCGTGGAGCTGGGCGAAGACCCCGATTCGGTGGCGAAGTTCGGGCGGTTCAAGCTGTGCCACGACGACCAGGGTTCCTCCTTCGGACTGCACGAACCGCCCTCCGGCAACTGAATCAGCGCGCCCCGGAACGGAGACTCCCGGGGCGCGCTGATTCGGATCGGTCGGTTTACGGCTCGTTCGGCGAGTCGCCTCCACCCTCGTCACCGCTGTAGGTGGCCGGTTGCGGCAGACCGTCCTCGGGTCCGTCGCACCAGTTGTCGTACTGGTTGTACGGGTCTGTGCCCCACGCCGGGACGTTGTTCTCGTACGGTTCCGCCCAGTCGTCGCAACCGGCCGGGCCGGTCGGCGGAACACCAGGAGGCAGTGGTGCAACCGTGTCCGGTGCGCGCACCGGTACGACTGCCGAGTCGAGCGCGTCACCCCAGGCGACACCGGATGTTCCCAAACCGATCGAGGCCGCGAACACAGCGACCGCAGCCAATCTCGAGCCGACCTTCATCGTTGCCTCCCATAGGTGAATAACGCTGCCTAAGGGCTGTACCCAAAGACAACGTAAACAATCCTTGAAGAGCGAATTTCGTGAATGAAATTTGACGGACGGTCGGTTTCAGTTCACGACCGGGTTACACGACGGCAAAATGCCTCGTGCGAACACTCACCGTCGAATCAGGGATTGACGATCCGGCCCTGCTCGTCATTGACCGGCGGCTGCTGCGCGGAAAGGCCGTCCTCGGGGCCGTCGCACCAGTTATCGAATTGGTTGTACGGATCGGTGCCCCACTGCGGCACGTTGTTCTCGTAGGGTTCCGCCCAGTCGTCGCATCCGATCGGACCGTTCTGCGGGAATCCGGGTGGCATCGGCTGAATGACATCCGGCCGGCGCACCGGCACGGCCGAGTCGAGACTGCCGCCCCAGGCGACACCGGATGCTCCCAATCCGATCGAAGCCGCGAATACCGCCACCGCGGCCACTCTCCTGCCCATTCTCATGACTGCCCTCCGTTGGTTACCTGGTCTTTCGTGGCGGTACCCAGAAACGCGAAAAACAATCCTCGAAGAGAGTGTTCGTCCAGAAAATTCGGCGATCAGTCGGTTTCCGGTCGGCAGCGCATGTACATCTCGGTCACCGAGGTCAAGACCTGCTTGCCGGATCCGTTGAAAATCTCCGCCGCGACGGTCACCAAGGCCCGTCCGCGATCGTCGGGCACCACATCCTCCACGACCAGCTTTCCGGTGAGCACATCACCCGGCTTCACCGGCCGGAGAAAGTTGACGTCGCGCATCCGCACCCCCGCAATAACGCTCCAGCCTGCATAAACAGTAGTCGCGGACAGTCGCTGGCACACCGCGATCGTGTGCACACCACTCGCGATGAGCCCACCGAAATAGCCGCCATCTGCAGACTCGCGGTCGATGTGGAAGGACTGCGGATCCCACTGCCCCGCGAACTCGACCAGTTCCTCCTCCGTCACCGTGTATGAGCCCAGCTCGAACTTCTCGCCCACCCGGAGGTCGTCCGCATACACGACGTCACATTTGCTGTCCACTACCAACCGTCCGATCATTCGCCCACGCCTCCACCGAACACGGAGGCTGACGTCGAGGATATGACCGGACGACGGCGGCGGTGACAGTGCCCTTCCGCCGACGGTGGGAAGAGGGCGTCAGTTCTCGTCGTAGCGCGGCCAGCCCGGATACGGAGCAAGCGTCGGGTAGGGGGTGTCGTGCGGGACGTTCGCCTTCTGCGGTCGCGCATCCCTCGCATCGGCCATGCGGAGTCACACTCCGCGTATGCGTTCTGATCGCGCGCGCCCTTTACGTGCTCAGCCAGCGTCCAACCGTCGAAGACATTGATGGTGGGCGCACGTTCCGGTCCGGAGGAATCTGCCGACGTCGCGGCCACGTCATTCGGTGCGATCACCTCCACAGTCTCCGCATTCACATACTTCGACCCGACGTTGTAGAACTTCCCGTCCTGACCCACTTCCATCACCGAGTAGTCGCCCGTGCAGATTGTGGCAAACCAACCACGCTCGGTCTTCGTCATCCACATCAAGTGTTGGAACTGGGTGCCGACGTATCGCCCTTCAGTCAGGTCGACGGGGTGGTCGAAGTCGGCTCGCTTGTGCTGGGGAACCGCCTCGGCGAATCCCGGATACGCGGCCGAGAGAGCGTTGGCGTCGATCGCTAGGTAGTAGGACTCCACATACGCACGAATGACCGTCGCCTGCCGGCTGTACAGATCGACGCCAGGGTCAGCAGACCACCGATAGTTGAACCCTATGTTGTTAGGAACCGAGTAGGCCGAGGCCGACTCGACCGCTGGGGGCTTGGTCCCACTCGATCCGCAACCTGCAACAGTCAAGACGATGGCCGCAAGGATCGGAAGCCGACTCTTCTCAAAATTCACGCGAATACCTTTTGCTCCCAAGCCGTTCGAGCGTTACCTGGGAGCCACCCACCCCCACCGACACTGATGTCATTCCTGGTCGCTCCTCGGCCAGCCTGGAATCGGCGCAAGCGACGGGTACGGGACGTCATGGGGCTGATTCACTTGCTGCGGCCGGGCCTCACGGGCGTCAGGCATGCGAGTGTCACACTGACGATCAGCTTCGATGTTGGCCGTAGCAGGTTGATGGTGTCGGATCGTCCATTCAGCGAACATGTCCCGCGAAGGTGCCCGCTCAGGTCCGGACGAATCTAGAGCACCACTCTCCGCGACGGGTGTGGGCGGTGCAACGATCTCGATCTCCTCGGTTCCGACAGCCGTGGATCCGACGTTGTAATACTTCCCGTCCTCGCCATGTTTCATCACCGCATAGTCACCAGTACACACAGTCGCAAACCATCCACTCGCGGTTGGGGACAGCCACAAGAGGTGTTCGAACTGGGTTCCGGTGTACTGATTGAGTGGCTGATTGCTCCTGCCGCCATAGTTCCAGCGTCCCAACTGCATAGCGGTCGCATCGGTGAAACCCGGGTAGCCCTTCTCCGAACTGTGGGCACCAAGCGCTATGTAGTACGACTCCAAATATGCCCTTACGACCGTCGATTCACGGCTGGTGAGATCGATACCCGACTCCGCTGTCCATCGAAAAGTGAAGCCGACGTTGTCCGGCACCGCGTACCCGCCCGATAGCGCTGGTTCTACTGGCCGATCGTCGGTATCACCACCGGGCCCGCAGCCAGTCAAGGCCATTACGACCATCGTCATCGCTACAAGGCGCGCCCTCATCGACCTGGCTCCGGCGCCAGAACTTCATCACGTCCGCCATTCACGGCGAGGGTGAACGAGTCGATGTCCGCCAAGCCGGCATTCACTATGTATCCGTTGAGTACGGCTTGTAGAACCGGCAGCGAACGTTCCGGCTCAACCGACGCGATCTCGTCGAAACTCTTCAGCGGACCGCCCGGGCTTTCAGTGAAGGAATCGAGTCGCGGGAACGGATCGAGAACGCCCCCGTTCTGCTGCTGAAGACCGAGTGCGATTTGGTAGTAGTGCTGAGCAAGACTCGTTTCGTATGTGACCTCGCCGTTTGCCTTGACAACAGCTTCGGGGACTGCGCCCATCACAGCACTCTTGAAGGTTGGATCGGCCAGATCCATACCGGTGGAGATCAAGGGGCCGGCCCCCGGGATGAACTCGACACCCTTTCCAATCGCAGTGCGGATGGTGTCGTACGCGACGCCTTTGTTCTCGAATCCTGCCGAGTTTTCGGAAGTGGCATCGCCCAGTCTGTCGTTGAACTCGAGATCGAGGCCCTTGTCGACGACCCCCTGAATGCGTCCGGCCCACGTGCCGTATTCCTGGGCCCAGTTCTCCGGATCATGCCCCCCGACCGCCCACGCCTGCTCGAGTTGTGCGGACATCCCGAAGGCCTGCGCATTGAGGTACGCCGCGGCATCAGCATTCGAATCGATCACCGAGAACAAGCGAGTGGCGTTATCGATGCCGAATCCTTCGTTGCCGGGCGGCCCTGCGAACCCATTGTTTCCGGTGAAGGCCTGTGGAGCACCCACCATTTCAGCCACGTAGGGAGCAACTACCTTCCCCAACGCCTGCGTGATTTCGGGGTTCACCTCACCGATTGCCTGCCCCTTCATTCCCGGGATGTCGAGCAGGTCGGCGTCTTTTGCGGCGAGGATTTGTGCGAGCCCGAATGCCGATTCGCCGGCTTGTGTGGACCGGAATATTTCGCCGGGATCGGACGGATCGGCGGGCCGGGCGTCGTCGGCGATCCAGTCGAACATCGCGGCGACGTTCTGTTCGCCGCCGTCGGCCCAATCGCGTTGGAGCAGGGGCATGATGACGTCGTCGCGGTTGTAGCCGGCCGGCATGCCGTCGCCGGACAGGATGTTGTGGACGGCGGCATGGTCGCGGCCACCGACGCCGACCATGTCCTGCAGGAGGGTGTCGACGCTGTCGCGGCCCAGAGCGTTGTGGTCGAAGGAGTCCCCGATCAGGAGGCTCTTGTCGTTGGTGGCCGAGGCGATCTCCCCGGCACGGGAGAGGAGGCTCTCGCTCAGCTCACTGCCCTGCTGCACGGCCGGGTCCGCCAGACCGAAGGCTTTGGTGAATCGTGCCAGGTCGTCGCCGTTGTTGACGACCACCGACGGTTGCGGTGCGTCGTGCGCGCCCTTCGTCAGGTTGCCGGTCGACGTCACCGGTCCCTCGAACAGTCCTCGAAGGCTTTCCGGAATGTGGCTCTGACCGCCGACGTCGCCGCTGGCACTGCCGACGTTGTAGTTCGACACCACAGCGAGGCCGTTGGACAGCGCGCTCGCGGCCTCGGTGCGTCCGTTCTCGCTGTACTGCTCGGACAGGGCGAGGAAGCCGTCCTTGCCGGCCGCGGTATAGAACTGCTGCAGGAAGTCGATCGTTCCCTGTGGAAGATCGGTGACCTTGCCGCCGTCGGCCAGCGTCTGCACTTGTGCGGGAGTAAGTCCCGCCGCCGCGATCTCCCGGGCGACACGGTCACGGACGTCCTGCGGAATGTCGGAACCGCCTCGCACCACCTGCTCGCCCAGCGCGGTGCCCTCGTGCCCCGACAGACCCGTGGTCGCCGGGGCACTCGCCGCCACGGCGCGCAGCGCGTCCCGGATCGCCGTCGCCATGTCCCGATCGGCATTGTCGAGTTCCGTCAGTGCTCCACCGAGTTGGCTGCGCCAGTACTCCATCAGCTCGGCATGCTCGGCGGCCTCGGCCTCGCTCATCGTCGTCGGCCGGCTGACGATCTGCCAGTCGTCGGAGACGGTGAATCCGTCGGTTGCCGCCTTGTCGATCACGGTGGCGACGTAGTCCCGCGCATGGCCGAGGCGATCGGCCCCACCGACGAGCGCGTTCGACAGATCCTCCAGATCGTCTGCGAGCCGGCGGATTTCCGTGCGCTCACTGTTCGCCCTCTGCTCGGCGGCCGCCTGCGCCGGACCGCGCCAGTCGTCGTGTCGGCCCAGATCTGCGACAGCACGCTGGACGTCGTCCGCCCGGCCCCGTGTGTCCTCGGCGGTCCGTCCGATCTCCTCGCCCGCCAGTGTCAGATCCCGCGGGTTCCAGACGTGCAGTTGCGACCGACGCGGAATCACATTTCCCCCATCGCCGACAGCTGCGACGCGAACGACGTGTCGGTGACCTCGTAGTTCTCGGCCCCGTCACCCGCGATGAACGCCATCTCGTCGATGCGACCGGCCGCGACTCCCAGCGCGGACGCGAGGATGTCGCCGGCTTCCTTGCATGCCGCCGCGGTGTCGGACCCCTCGACGGCCCGCACCGCGTGCTCGAAGCTACGCCGGCCACCCAACGCCTCGACCTCACGCGCGATGACGCCGAGCGCGGTGGACATCGCACGCAGCATGTCGGGGTCGACCTTGACGACCGCGACGTCCGGTCCACCGAGCACCGGCGCCAGCCCGGGGACGGCGGCCAGCGGAGGCTGCGTCGCACCGGTCCCGTCCAGCGACGCAATGACACTTTCCGGCCACGTCATATCGCCCTCTGACATCTACATCTCCCCCTGATAGCCGCATCGAGATCCACCCCCGGATCCGGGTCACCGACACGCTCGGCGACCCGGGGAGAGAATAGCGGACGCCGTCACACGGACGTGTGACCACAACACGGTTGTGCAACGGTTGGGCGGATTCGCAGATTGAGAATCGGGTGAACCGGGTATCGAGACCAGATGGCCATCACCGATATCAAGGAGTACAGCCACCTCACCGATGCGGATGTGGAGGCGCTGGGCGCGGAACTCGATGCGATCCGGGCAGACATCGAGGAGTCCCGCGGCGCCCGCGACGCGCGGTACATCGACCGGACGATCAAACTGCAGCGGTCGCTGGCGATCGCGGGCAGGGTCGTCCTGTTCGGCAGCCGGAAGAGACCGGCGTGGATCCTGGGTACCGCCTTGATGGGTGCGGCGAAGATCATCGAGAACATGGAACTCGGCCACAATGTCATTCACGGCCAATGGGATTGGATGAACGATCCCGAGATCCACTCGTCGAACTGGGAGTGGGACAACACGTGCCCGTCGTCGGGGTGGAAGCACTCGCACAACTACGTCCATCACAAGTTCACCAACATCGTCGGTCTCGACAGCGACGTCGGATACGGGATCCTGCGCATGACCCGCGACCAGAAGTGGTCGCCGGTGTACCTGGCGCAGCCGTTCTACAACGTGCTGCTGGCGTTGCTGTTCGAGTGGGGTGTCGCGCTGCACCACCTCGACGTGGAAAGCATCCGGCGCGGCGACTACGACCGCGCCGAAACCCTCCGCAACGCGAAGGAGGTGGGACGCAAGATCGCGCGGCAGGTCGGCAAGGACTATGTGGTGTTCCCGGCGCTCACCGGCCCGGCATGGAAGAGCACGCTGACAGCGAACATCACCGCCAACGTGATCCGCAACCTGTGGGCCTACGGTGTCATCTTCTGCGGCCACTTCCCGGACGGCGCGGAGAAGTTCACCAAGGAGGAATTCGAGAAGGAAACCAAGGCCGAGTGGTACCTGCGCCAGATGCTGGGCTCCGCCAACTTCAACGCCGGCCCGGTGCTGGCGTTCATGAGTGGCAACCTCTGCTACCAGATCGAGCACCATGCGTTTCCCGACCTGCCCAGTAACCGCTACGCCGAGATCGGCGTGAAGATGCGGGAACTGTGCGACAAGTACGACCTCCCCTATACGACGGGTTCGCTGCCCCACCAGTACGGACTCACCCTCCGCACCATCTTCAAGCTCGCCCTGCCCAACCGCTTCCTGTCGGCGTCCGCGGACGACGCACCGGAGACGGCCTCGGAACTCCGATTCCGCATCCGCGGTGGGATGAAGGAAGTGTTCGGCGTCGACCCTGCGACCGGGAAGCGGCGCGGACTGCGTACGGCGCTGGCGATGATTCGCAACTGACTCAGGACGTCCACGCGTACCGGAAGCGTTGCGCGACCTCGTCGACCGGTTTCTCCCGGTATTCGGCGTGCTCGTATTCCTTGACCGCCGCGAGCGCTTCCATGATCAGCGGTCCGAACAGGTCGCGCGCGAGCGCCGACGACTCGAACGCTCCGAGCACGTCGGACGGCAGGGTCGGGAGGAGATCCACGGCGCCGGTCAGGTCCGCGGGATCGACCGACACCTCGTCCGGGAGGGGAAGCGCACCGGCGATGCCGTCGTGCGCGGCGCCGAGAATGGCGGCGCTGCTCAGATACGGGTTCGCGGACGGGTCGATGGGTTTGATCTCCAGGTTCGCGCCGTGCGGGTTCCCGGCGGTGTCCGCGCAGAGGCGAACGGCGGCCTCGCGGTTCTCCAGGCCCCAGCAGCGGAACACGCCCGACCACATGCCCGGGCGCAACCGCAGGTGCGACAGCGCCGATCCGGCGAGAACGGCCGTGAACTCGGGTAGCGCCCGCAGAATCCCGGCGACCGCGGCGCCACCGGCAGGAGTCAGTCCGTGCGGGCCCGGGCCTCCCGACAGGATCGGCAGGTCACCCTCGGTGAACGACACGTGCTGGTGGGCACCATTACCCGCCCCGCCCGCGACGGGCATGGGTGAGAACGACGCCCGCAGTCCCTGGGCGCGTGCGATCCGGCTGATCAGGGCGCGGGCCAGCACCGCGTTGTCGGCCGCCTCGACGGGATCCGCGGGGGCGAGCGACACCTCGAATTGGCCGAGCCCGGCCTCGGCGTGGACCTGTTCGATCGGCAGGGCGGCCGTCGACGCCGCCGCGAGCAGGCGCTCGATGAATTCTTCTTGCGTGAGAACGGCATTGAGGCCGTAGGCGGACCATTCTTCCGTGGTCGCCGCGTCGAACAGCGCGAACTCGATCTCGTGGCCGATTCGTGCGGTCAGCCCGGACTCCGCCAGCCGCGCCGTCACCCGCCGCAGCGCGTACCGGGTGCAGGCGAGCGACGGCGTCCCGTCCTGCTCGGTCAGGCACGCCGGCGCCCAGTACGTGCCGTTGCCCAGGTCTCGCACGTCGTCGCCGTCGATCCGCAGCCGGAGGTCGCCGACGACGGAGAAGGATGGCGTGAATGCGAGGTGGTCGTCGACGCAGAACACAGTCCAGCTCGGCGATGCGCCTGCTCCGGAGTCGACGAAGGTGGACAGTCTCGAGATCGGCAGCACCTTCGCCCGGGAGACCCCGGCCATGTCGACGATCGAGCCGACGATGCGGTCCGTGTGGCCGAAACCATCCTCCGCGCCGGGCATCAGGCCCTCGCCACTGCGGTGGTCCGCGCGAGGAACCCGAGCACGCTGTGCACCGATTCGCGTTGCGCCCGGCCCTGACCTGCGCCCCCGCCGCCGAACGCGATGCCGCCGGTCCATTGCGCGTCGGCGGGGAACATTCCGAGGCGGAGGAGGTGGCCGGCGCCGTCGAACGTCCGGTGTTCGTCGCGGGTGCCGGATCGACGCCCGAGAACTGCCGTGGCCATCTCGTCCGACGGCCACAACTGGTCGTCCGCACCGGTCAGACACAGCACCGGCGCGGTCGCCCGTTCGGACCGCAGCGTCGCCTCGGCCGGTGCGGCCGCGAGCCCGGCCCGGTAGGCGGCACCCAGGCGCAGCAGGCTCGGGCGGTGCGCGGTGACGTCCTGGTGCGCCCGCCACGCGTTGCGGATCAGCTGGGGCATCAGCGTCCCACCCGGCAGCGGCGCCCACGGCACGGGCCGGCCGTTCCACGTCCACGACGGGGTGTCGGCGATCTCGCCGTCGGGGCCGATCGCCTGCCACGACACCGAACTCGGGCTGATCAGGATCAGCCCGGCGACGGGGAGGTCGCCGACGCACGCAGACGCCAACAGGCCCTCCGCACCCCGCGAAATGGCCATCGCGGTCACGCGATTCGCGTCCACCGACGGCTGCGCACCGAGAGCCTCGACCGCGGACGTGAACCGCTCGAGCGGAACGTTCACCAGCGTCGCGTCGGTGTTCGATTCGTCCACCCACGAATAGGCCAGTGCGGCATACCCGTTGGCAGCCAGCATTCCGACGGTGGAACGTTGGGAGTCGACGCCGCCCTCCGAGCCGCCGAAGCAGGCGACGCCCGGCCAACCGCCGCTCGGAGCGTCGCCGGCGGGCAGTGCGAGCAGCGCCGGTCGGTCGCCGACATCGAGGGAACGGACGGACACTCCCGGGGCGCTCACGTGACGCGTCACCGTCCGCCGCGACGTTCCGTCCGGAGTGCCCGCCTCGACGGTGACCAGCCAGGCGTCGGGCGGCGGCACGAAGAGGTCGGGAACCCGGCCCTCGGACACGAAACGCATGGCCCACAGCGGCGCGTCGGCGTCCGCCACGTCCCAGTCACCGTGGTCCGGAACCTGTCCGGCGACGTCGACGATTCCGTCGGCCGGGACGGTGAACGTGGCCTCCGCCCGCCACTGTCCACCGAACAGGTCGGTTCCGGTGGTGCGGACGGTCACCGACGATCCGGGCCGGGCGCCGCGGACGATCAGCGAGAACGCCTCGTCGTGACGCGACGACGCCGGAACGTCGAGTTCGAGGGACCCTGCCGACAGGTCCGCGGCCGGCGCGGGCTGCTCGGTTACCGCGGGCTCCGCCGAAGTGTGGGTCTCCAGCAGCTGCGACCGCTTCTCGAACCATCCGGGGAACACCGCGGACACGAGGCCCGCGACGCCCATGAGGGTGAACGGCAGCACCCAGTAGCAGACGACGGACAGGGTGTCGCCGGCGTCGCGCATGGTGGCGTCGCCGTCGACGATGGGTGGGATCAGCGAGAACACGGTCATCAGTCCGAACGCGGCCACCCACATCCACGTCATGGCCGTGGTGATGTATCGGAATCCGCCGCTCGCCGCCGTCCGGGCGTCCACGGTTGCCGCCGCGTACTCGCGCACGAACGGCCGCCCGATCAGAGCGCCCACCGCCGCGATCGCGAACAACCCGAAGTTGCTCAGCGGCTGAAGCCAGCGTTCGAGGACGGCGTCGTCCAGGGTGAGTGCCGCGATCAGCAACAGTGCGAAGACGGCGACGGTGCCGACCTCGAGGGTCCGCCAGGGCTGGCCCCGCAACCGTTGCAGCACCTGGCCTACGGCCGCGATACCGAACGCGATCGCTATGGCCGCGACGAATCCGGTGTTGCCCACCAGGATCCAGTAGACGATCCAGGGTGCGAATCCGATGATGAACCCCATTGCACTGCCCCACTGCTCGGCATATCCGAGCGGACGACGGCCGACCCACACATATTGTCGGCCCTCGGGCGGGCGCGGGGGCAGGATTCACCGAGCCGAGCGCGCGTCACCGCGCGAGAGTCTCCGCCAGTTCACAGAAACGCTGAACCGTGACGCCCGCGAACGTCGGGTTGTAGGCCACCGCCAACCCGATCGCGGGACGCGGCGCGGCGGGGACGAGCTGCCGGAACCGCACACGGGTACCCGCTCGCCGCGACGAGCTCGACGGAACGAGTGCCCAGCCGAACCCGCTCTCGACCAGAAACAACACCGTCTGCACTTGCACCGCCTCCTGGGAGACCCGGGGTGAGAACTTCGCTTCCTCGAACAGAATCGACGTCAGCGCGTGCAGGCCGGGCAGGTCCGAGGTGGTGTAGTCGATGAACGGCTCGTCCCGTAGGTCGTCGAGCGAGACCCCCTCCTTCGCTGCCAGCCGGTGTCGCGTGGGGAGGGCGACGACGAAGTGGTCACGCTCCACGGTGATGTAGCGAATATCGCTTCGCCGCGACAGTGGCACGCGCACGATCCCGACGTCGAGGTGATTTTGTTCGAGCGAGTCGATCAGCTCGGCGTTGGTGAGCTCCGAGAACTTCAACACGATGTCCGGATACTGCTTCTGGAATGCCGGCAGCAGCCGCGGGAGCAGGATGTTCTTGGCGGAACCGACGAAGCCCACGCGCAGCCCGCCGCTGAATCCGTGCGCCGTGGACCGCGCGACCCTGGCCACTTCCTCGGCGTGGAAAAGTGCCGCGCGCGCATCGGTCAGCGCCGCCTCGCCGGCCTTCGTGAGCCGCACCTGATGAGTTGACCGGACGAACAGTTCGGCACCGATCTCTTCCTCCAGCTTTCGGATTGACACGGACAGGGGCGGCTGCGTCATGTGCAGGCGTTCCGCCGCCGCCCGGAAGTTCAGGGTGTCGGCGACGGCGACGAATTGAGTCAGCTGACGTAACTCCATGGTGATACCCCGTCCGAATCAAGTGATGCCGATGAACACGCTTCGCTTGTATTAAACAGGTGCCGGGAAGCACTGTGACTCAGACAACAGTCTTCGAGCAATCATGCCCACCATCACCACGGAGGCCACCCATGCCACCTGAGAAACCAGTGCCCGCACTCGCCAATTTCGAGAAGGCGTTCCGCCCCCGATCCGTCGCGGTCATCGGCGCCTCCGACGATGCGACCCGCATCTCCGGACGCGCGCTGCACTACCTGATCCGCGCGGGATACCGCGGCGCCATCTATCCGGTCAACAACCGCCGCGAGACAGTGCAGGGCCTCCGCGCGTACGCCGCACTCGCCGACGTCCCCCAGACACCGGACATCGCATTGATCGCCCTTCCGTCCCGGCTGCTCGAGGGCGCCCTCACCGAGTGCTTGGAACAGGGCGTCGGCGCGGCAGTCGTCTACGCCGCGGGGTTCGCCGAGACCGGGTCCGACGGCGGTGCGCTCCAGGGCCGGCTCGCCGCGATCGCGGCGGCGGGCGACATCCGGCTGTTCGGCCCCAACTGTCTCGGCCTGCTTCACACCGACAGTGGATTCGCGGGCACATTCAGCAGCGCCTTCGACACGGCTCTGCCGACCCCCGGCGGCGCGGCCATCGTCAGCCAGAGCGGTGCCTACGGCGGGCATCTCGCGTACCTGTGCGAGAAGCGCGGAATCGGCGTCGGCTATTGGGTGTCCACCGGCAACGAGGCGGGCACCGACGTCGCCGACTGCATCCACTGGCTCGCCCTGCAGGACGACGTCAGCGTGATCCTGGCGTACGCGGAGGGCGTCCGTGACGGCGAGACCTTTCGTGCCGCCCTGCAGGCCGCACACGATCACCGCAAGCCGGTGGTGTTCATGAAGGTCGGCCAGTCCGCCGCCGGCGCAACCGCCGCACAGTCCCACACCGCGAGCCTCGCGGGAACCGACGCGGTATTCGACGCCCTCTGCAGGCAGTACGGGGTGTACCGGGCGCAGACCACACAGGAACAGGTCGATGTCGCGTACGCAGCCGACCGCGGACGCTTCCCGACGGGGCGCAGCCTCGGGATAATCACCGTGTCCGGTGGTTTCGGCGTGCAGTTGTGCGACGCCGCCGAACGCGGCGGGCTCGATGTCACTCCTCTCGCGGAATCGGGGCGGGCGAAGCTCCGCGAGCTCAATCCGATGGGCAGCGACAACAATCCCTGCGACACCACCGCCGGCTGGCTCAACGACATGAGTCTCATCACCAAGACGTTCGACGTCATGTACTCCGACGGCGGCTACGACAGCATCATCGGATCGTTCACCATGCTCCCCGACTCCCCCACCTACGGCGAGGAGATCCGCAAGGCCATCGGCGCCGGGACGAGCGAATTCCTCGACCGGCCGACGGCACTGTGCATGGAGGCGCGCACCGAGGTGGTCCGGGCGTACGAGCGCGACGGCTTCCTCGTCTTCGACGACTCCGAACGGGCCGTCACCGCGTTGAGCGCACTCGCGTACTTCGCCGAGCATTTCGACACGCCGGTCGTTCGCCGTGACCGAAAGCGAACCACGCGAGCCCCTCTCGGTAGCGATCCGCTGTCGGAACACGCCGCCCAGCAGATCCTGGCCGACGCCGGCATCCCCTTCCCCGCCTCGACCGTGGTCACCCACCCCGACGACGTCGCGAAGGCGGCCGCCGATCTCGGTTTCCCCCTGGTCATGAAGATCGTCTCGCCCGACATCGCACACAAGACGGAGATCGGCGGTGTCATCCTCGACGTCGAGGACGAGGCCCAGGCGAGCGCGGCTTATCTGACGCTTCTCGAACGCGCGAACGCAGCGGTGCCCGGTGCCCGCATCGAGGGTGTGCTCCTCGGCGTGATGTGCCCGAAGGGTGTCGAAACCATCGTGGGCGTGACCAACGATCCCGCCTTCGGCCCCACCGTCATGTTCGGGCTCGGTGGCATGCAGGCCGAATTGTTCCGCGACGTCGCGTTCCGCGTCGGTGAACTCGACCACGCCGAAGCTGTGAATCTGATCCGGGAGATCAAGGGTTATCCCCTTCTCACGGGGTTTCGCGGTGCTGCCCACGCGGATGTCGACGCGCTCGCGGACCTCCTGGTCGCCGTGTCGAGGTTCGCCGTCACCCACGCCGACCAACTCGACTCCCTCGACCTCAACCCGGTGCTGGTTCTCGAGGAGGGCCGCGGCGCGCTCGCCCTCGACGCACTGATCACGGTGCGGACCACCTCGTGATCACAGGCATCACCCCGACAACGAAGGCAGGAGCAATCCCATGGATCTGGAACTGACCGGCAAGGTCGCCATCGTCACCGGCTCGGCCCGCGGACTCGGCGAAGCCACCGCCCGAAGGCTCGCCGCGGAGGGCGCGCACGTCGTCGTCACCGACATCGACGGGGAGGCAGCGGCACTGACCGCCAAGGACATCGTCGCGCAGGGCCACAGCGCGCACAGCATCCGCGGCGACATCACCAAGTCCACCGACGTCGACGCTCTGGTCGTGGAGACAGTCGACCGCTTCGGCGGAATCCACATCCTGGTCAACAACGCCGGGTTTCCGCGCGACGGCGTTCTCACCAAGATGAGCGAAAGCGACTGGGACGACGTCGTCGACGTAATCCTCAAAGGCGCCTACTTCACCTGCAAATCGGTCATGCCGTATCTGATCGAGCAGCGGTGGCGCCGGATCGTCAACATCTCCTCACG
The DNA here is from genome assembly GCF_011603105.1 of Rhodococcus sp. A14. Lineage (NCBI taxonomy): Bacteria > Bacillati > Actinomycetota > Actinomycetes > Mycobacteriales > Nocardiaceae > Rhodococcus > Rhodococcus sp. A14. The sequence continues at coordinate 28,424 of NZ_JAAOQS010000005.1, forward strand.
CGCCCACTTCGGCAACCCCGGTCAGGCCAACTACGCCAGCGCGAAGGCCGGCCTCCTCGGGCTCACCCGCGCACTCGCACTCGAAGAGGGCCGGTTCGGAATCACCGTGAACGCCGTCGCGCCCGGTTTCGTTGCCACGGAGGCGGTCCGCTCGCTCGGACACTTCGAGAAGATCAAGGACAAGGCGATCGAGAGCACACCCCTGCGCCGCGTGGGGACGCCCGAGGACATCGCCGACGCCGTCGCCTTCCTCGCGTCCGAACGCGCGAGCTTCGTCAGCGGCGAAACGCTGCACGTGACCGGCGGCCGGTTCGGCTGACCCGACTCGACTTCCTCCCCCACCCCTCGACCTCGGAGACACCATGCCCCTCTCGGAGACCCACCCCAGTTCGGCGAGCCGCACGCGCCACACCGACGCACCCCCACCCGGCCGCACCAGAATCCGCTTCCTGATCGTCGCACTGCTCTTCATCGTGTCGACACTCAACAACGCCGACCGTGCGATCCTGTCGATCACCGGCACCGAGATCAAGGCCGATCTCGGTATCAGCGCCATCACCCTCGGCTACCTGTTCTCCGCGTTCGCGTGGGCGTACATGCTGGCGCAGATCCCCGGCGGACGGCTCGTCGACCGCTTCGGCGCCAAGCGGATGTATGCCATCAGCATCTTCGTCTGGTCACTCTTCACCCTGCTGCAGGGCTTCGTCCCGCTCATGGGGCTCGGCGCCGCGGTCGCCGCGCTGTTCGCCCTGCGCATCGGTGTCGGCATCGCGGAGGGGCCCGCCTACCCGTCTAATGGCCGCGTGGTAGCCACCTGGTTCCCGTCGTCCGAACGGGCCACCGCGTCCGCCATCTTCAATTCGTCTCAGTACGCGGCGGCGGTGGTGTTCACCCCGTTCATGGCGTGGCTCACGCACGCGCACGGATGGCACTCCGCGTACCTCGTCATGGGCGCCATCGGCATGGCGCTGAGCGCAGTGTGGCTGAAGTTCTACGACCAGCCACGCAAGCACAGAATGGCCAACGACGCCGAAATCGAGTACATCGCCGACGGCGGTGCGCTGGTCGACATCGAGGAGGCGAGTTCGGCACCGGACGCCCCGAAAATCAACACCTGGGAAGCGATTCGTCAGCTCCTCGGCAGCCGGATGATGCTCGGGCTGTATGCCGGCCAATTCTTCATCACCACCATCGTGTACTTCTTTCTCACCTGGTTCCCGATCTACCTCATCGAGGAACTCGGCATGCCCCTGCTCGACGCCGGACTCGCCGCGTCCATCCCCGCGATCTTCGGCTTCCTGGGCGGGATCCTCGGCGGAGTCCTGTCGGACCGCCTGCTCACCCGGGGCGTGTCCCTCACATGGGCCCGCAAGATTCCGATCATCACCGGTCTCACGCTGTCGACCGTCATCGTCCTGTGCAACTTCACCACTTCGCAGACCGTCGTCATCCTCTTCATGGTGCTGGCGTTCTTCGGCAAGGGACTCGGCAGCCTGGGCTGGACCATCGTCTCGGACACCTCCCCCAAGGAGGCGGCCGGACTGTCGGGCGGCCTGTTCAACACATTCGCGAATGCCGCGGGTATCACCACCCCGATCGCCATCGGCTACATCGTCGACACCACCGGCTCGTACGACGGAGCGCTGATCTTCGTCGGTGTCAGTGCGGCACTGGCGGTCTGCAGCTTCCTGTTCATCATGGGCAAGATCACCCGAGTCGAGTTGACTCCGGATCGGAACGGAGTCCGCCATGCCTGACGTGCACGTGCATCTCACGATCGAGAACGGTGTCGCGATACTGACCCTCGACAATCCACCGCTCAACGTCGTGACCCTGGAATTGACACGGCAGCTCGGCGACCGCCTCGACGCCCTCGCGATCGACGACACGGTGCGCGCCGTCGTCGTGACCGGTGCCGGAAGCCGGGCGTTCTGCGCCGGATCAGACATCTCCGAGTTCCACGAGATGATGGAACCGGGCCAGGTGGTGGAGAAGAAGCTGCGACGGCAGAATGAGATCTTCCAGTTCCTCGCACACTTCCCGAAGCCCACGGTGGCGGCCCTGGGCGGTCTCACCCTCGGCGGCGGACTCGAAATCGCCTGCTGCTGCGACCTGTTGATCGCCGAGGAACACGTCTCGCTGGCGCTACCGGAGATCAAGCTCGGGGTCTTCCCGAGCAGCGGCGGAACGTTCCGCACCACACGGCGGATCGGGATCGGCCGTGCCAAGCGGATGATGTTCTTCGGTGACCCGATCGATGCCCCGACCGCACTCGACTGGGGTCTGGTCGACGCTGTGGTTCCCCGGGGCACCGCACTTGCCGAGGCGCGGCGCTGGGCCGGGATCCTCACCCGTCGACCCGCTTTCGCTCTGGAGCTGTGCAAATCGGTGATCAATGCGGCCGGCGACCTGGACGAGGATCAGCTCGTGCAGAAATCCCTGACCGCGAGCGACCGTGTGTTCAGTTCCCCCGAATGCCGCGAAGGGGTGCGTGCCTTCTTCGCCAAGACGACCCCCGATTTTCGAATTCAGGAGCACTCATGAGAAGAGCCGCGATCGTCGCCCCGTCCCGGACCGCCATCGGCGCCTTCGGCGGTGCCCTGAAGAACGTCACCGTGGAGGATCTCGGTGCCGCGGTGGCCACAGCCGTGGTCGAGCGCAGCGGCATAGACCCCGCACTGATCGAGGACATGGTGTTCGCGCAGTCGTATGCGAACAGTGAGACACCGTGCGTCGGACGCTGGATCGCGCTACAGGCGGGCTTCCCCGTCGACGTCGCCGGAATGCAGCTGGACCGCCGATGTGGTGGCGGCCTGCAGTCGATCGCCACCGCGGCCATGATGGTGCAGAGCGGCGCCGCAGACGTGGTGATGGCCGGCGGCGTCGAATGCATGAGCAACGTCGAGTTCTACACCACCGACATGCGCTGGGGTTCCCGTCAGGGAACGGTGAAACTGCACGACCGCCTCGACCGCGGCCGGGAACGGTCTCAGCCCGTCGAACGATTCGGCTACATCTCCGGGATGATCGAGACGGTGGAGAACCTCGCGACCGGATACGGCATCTCCCGCGAGTCCGCCGACGCCTTCGCCGCTCAGAGTCATCACCGTGCCGCCGCCGCGTGGCACGAGGGACGCTTCACGGACGAGGTCGTGCCGATCAAGGTTCCGCAGCGCAGAGCCGAGCCCGTGATCTTCGACCGAGACGAGGGAATCCGGGCCGACTCGAGCGTCGAGAAGCTCGCGACGCTGCGCACCGTCATGCCGAACGGCACCGTCACGGCAGGCAACGCCTGCCAGCAGAACGATGCCGCCGCGGCGTGTCTCGTGGTCGCCGAGGATCAGCTGGGCCGGCTCGATCTCGAACCTCTCGGCTTCCTGCACGGGTGGGCAGCCGTCGGATGCGAACCCGCCGAAATGGGAATCGGCCCGGTCCCGGCGGTGCGGAAGCTGTTCCGAAGACTCGGACTGGGATTCGGCGACATGGACCTCGTCGAAGTCAACGAGGCCTTCGCAGTTCAGGTCCTCGCCGTGCTGCAGGGCTTCGGGTACGAAGACGAGTCGAAGGTCAACGTCAACGGCTCCGGAATCTCCCTCGGCCACCCCGTCGGCGCCACCGGTTCCCGGATCATGACAACACTGCTCCACGAACTGAAGCGTCGCGGCGGACGCTACGGACTGGAAACGATGTGCATCGGCGGCGGGCAGGGCATCGCCGCCGTCTTCGAATCCGCGTGAGCATTCGCGCTCGTCGTCCTGAACTCGGCGCGCATACCGGGGACAGCTTCACGGTCTCGCCCCGGATCGACGATGCGCGCCGGGTCTCGGCGAACTCGCCCCTCGATCAGCCGATCGGCTGCGGCATCCGGACTGTTCGGTAGCTGCAGCTGATTTCGTCACCGGTGGACGGATCACGCAGAGCGACCTTCCAGGAGTCGGCGAACTGGTTCACGCCGTGCCGCATCGAGATCGTCCCCGACACGAGAACGGTGCCCGGCGTGTGCAGTCCCCTCTCGCGAAGGACGTCGAGCCAGTACTTCGGTGCGAGCAGGTCGGCGAGCGTCCCGGTCTGGATCAGGGTGGACGGTTCGCCGTCGCCTTCGCCGACCCATGCCGACAGGGTGATGTCGTCGAGGCGGTCGGCGATATCCGACAACCGCCAGGCGCGGGACCCGAGAACGTCGGGTGCGGCGTTCTTGCTCCACGCCACGCTGTGTACCTCGAGGTCGCGGTCGGTGTGGTCGCAGGCGACGGTCAGCAGTACGTCGTCCTCGGTGATCACCAGGGCCCACTCGGCCTCTCCGGAGGTCCGGTCGTGCTGGACGAAGACCTCGGTGGTCTGCTGCGCAAGGTAGGGCGAGATGGGGTACATCGCAGGGATGGTCGTAGGCGCCGGTACGCCCAGTTCTGCAAGTTCGGCGATGTGCGACGCAACCTCTTCCTGGTTGCGTCCGGCATAACCGGCGTTGAGGAGGGTGGTGACCTCAACGGTGTCGACGGTGCCGTCCGGCAGGGTGAACGTGAGCTGCGACATTTGGAGAGTCTCCTGAAGTTCTGGCCCCGGTTCCCTCTCGAGATCAGGGCGTTTTGTTACTTTCTTGGTTTTTCTGCGCCGAGGGCTTGCGCATACGTCTTGTATACAGCAAGTATATGTCTAGTACAACGGCAGCGGTGAGCTGAACCACAGAAGAACCGGGCCGTGCGGGACCAGAATTCAACCCACAAGGAGTTGTCATGATCGGAGAGTCCACCTCCGTCGATGCCGGCAGGTCGGCACCCGTAGACAGGAAGGGACTGGCGAAAGCTTTCGCCGCCAGTCTCACGGGTACCGCATTGGAGTGGTACGACTTCGCGGTCTACTCGGCGGCGGCCGCCCTGATCTTTCCGCAGATATTCTTCCCGGACAGCGACCCCCTCACGGGAACCTTGCTCGCGTTCTCCACCTACGCCGTCGGCTACGTGGCGCGGCCGATCGGAGGGTTCGTCTTCGGACGCCTCGGCGACGTCATCGGACGCAAACAACTGCTGGTGATCACCCTGCTCCTGATCGGTGTGACGACCTTCGCGATCGGCCTGCTTCCCGGCTACGACCGTATCGGTATCGCGGCACCCGCCATTCTCGTGATCCTGCGGTTCGCGCAGGGCGTGGCGGTCGGCGGAGAGTGGGGCGGCGCCGTCCTCCTGTCGAGCGAATACGGCAACCCACGCCAACGCGGCTTCTGGTCATCCGCAGCTCAAATAGGACCTCCCGCAGGCAACCTGATGGCCAACGGAGCGCTCGCCCTCCTCACCATCTCCATGACCGAGGCCCAATTCGAGTCCTGGGGATGGCGTCTCGCCTTCCTTCTGTCCGCGCTACTCGTCGGCTTCGGCCTGTGGATTCGCCTGAAGCTCGAAGACACCCCTGTCTTCAAGGCCCTGCAGGAGTCCGGCGACCGCGCCGAAGCCCCCATCCGCGACGTACTCACAAAGCAGACCCGGCCACTCGTCGCCGCGATCCTGTCGCGTATCGCCCCGGACGTGATCTACGCACTCTTCACGGTCTTCGCGATCACGTACGGCACCCGTGAACTCGGCTTCGAGCGTGGCGAAGTACTCACCGCAATCCTGGTCGGCTCGGCATTCCAGCTGGGCCTGATCCCCCTTGCCGGGGCACTTTCGGATCGCATCAACCGCCGCCTGGTCTATGCCGTCGCCGCTGTCGGCGGTGTCGTTTGGAGCGCCCTCTTCTTCCTCGTCATCGGTGGCGGCTCATTCCCGCTGCTCATCGTCGGGGTGGTCGTCGGGCTCGCGTTCCACTCGTTCATGTACGGACCCCAGGCGGCGTTCGTCACCGAACAGTTCACGGTCGCCTTGCGCTCGACCGGCAGTTCACTCGCCTACACGATTGCCGGCGTGTTCGGCGGTGCGATGGCACCGCTGATCTTCACCTACCTGCTGAGCAGGACCGACAGCTGGGTGCCGATCGCCGTCTACGTGCTGATCGTCGGAGTGCTGACCCTGATCGGTCTCGCGCTGGGGCGCAACCCCGACCCGACCGAGGACGAGCACTACGCACTACTGGCCAGCGAGAACGCTAGGCACGCAAGAGAATCTGAAGCGTAACCTCGAGATGAGTGTTGATCTTCTCGTGCACCAGGCTCTCGTCGCCGGCTTCGAGCGCGTCGATGATGGCCTGGTGCTCGGCGCACACCCGATGTTGCCGATCGGGCGCACTGAAGAGCGCCGTCAGACCGACACGGAGCTGGCGCGCCCGGAGTCCGGAGTAGGTGCGCGACAGCAACTCGCTCCCGGCCGCATCGATGAGGAACTGATGGAAACGGCCATCCCAGTCGATGAAGGCACGGGCCGCTTCTGCGCTCGGATCGGTCGCGAACGCTTCCTGCTCCGCCAGCGCCGAACGCATCACTTCGAGGGGTACCCGCCCCTCCTCCAGGGCGCGGCTGGCGGCGTGACGTTCGAGGACACCGCGCAACTCCATCAGTTCCGCGATCTGCCGGCCCGACATCGCGGGGACGTGCGCCCCGCGCTTGGGCACCATTTCGACGAGGCCCTCCGCCTGAAGCATGAGCAGCGCCTCACGAACGGGAGTGCGGGACACGCCGACCCGCGTCGCGAGTTCCTGCTCGTTGAGAAAGGAACCGGTTGCCGCCGGCGACGTCAGCACCTGATCCCTGACGTACAGATAGGCCTTCTCTCGACCCGACAACTCGACAGCTGGACCCTCGGTCCCACCCATTTCTTGCATACAACATGTATACACCACATCACCAGCAGCTAGGAGCAATATAGTGACGCTACGCATCAGCCTCGCCCAGATCACCAGTTCGACGGACCCCGAGGCCAACCTGGCAGTGATCGACAAGCAGGTGGCGGCCGCCGTGGACGCGGGATCGCGTCTGGTGGTGTTTCCCGAGGCCGCCATGCAACGGTTCGGCGGACCGCTCACCCACGTCGCGCAACCGCTCGACGGGCCGTGGGCCGACGCCGTCCGCGAGTGCGCCGCCCGAGCCGGCGTCACCGTGGTCGCCGGTATGTTCACCCCCTCCGACGACGGCAGGGTCCGCAACACACTGCTCGTCACCGGCGGCGGCGTCGACACGCACTACGACAAGATTCATCTCTACGACGCCTTCGGGTTCGCAGAATCCGACACGGTCGCACCGGGAACCGAGCCGCTCGTCGTGACCGTCGACGGCGTCGGAGTCGGCATCGCCACCTGTTACGACATCCGCTTTCCCGGGCTCTTCCAAACGCTCGCCGATCGCGGTGCGGACCTGACCGTGGTCGCCGCGTCCTGGGGCAGCGGCCCCGGCAAGGTCGACCAGTGGACACTCCTCGCCCGGGCACGCGCCCTCGACTCCACGACGTTCATCGCTGCCTGCGATCAGGCCGACCCGGCAGCATCCGGCGAGGAAGTCCACGGCACGACGCCGCTCGGCGTCGGGCACAGCATCGTCGTATCACCCACGGGAGCTGTTCTGGGCCAACTCGACTCGGGCCCGGGGATGCTCACGGTGGACATCGACACGGACGTCGTCGCGCAGGTGCGAAAGGCATTGCCGGTCCTCGCCAATCGGCAGTTCTGATACACCCGGGTCGCGCGATCGGCGCGGTTACCGTCCGAGCAGCTGATGCGCCCGCAGACCGACGTACAGTTCGGCGGCGTCGATGGGATCGGAGAAATCGCGTCCCGTGAGGGTGTGGATCCTGCGCAGCCGGTACAGGACGGTGTTGCGGTGGTAGTGCAACTGGGTGGCCGCCGCGGTGGTGGAGCCGCGACAGGAGAACCACGCGTCGAGGGTGACGAGCAGACTCTCCTGTTCCTCGGCGGGTAGGGCCAGCACCGGTCCGAGGATCTGGTTCGATGCGAGCTTGCCGGCGTCGGGCACGCTGACCAGCAGCAGCGACACCGGCACCGACTCGTAGCGGGTGACGGTGCATCCGCCGTGTCCGGCGCAGCGACGGGCGATCCGTGCCTGCTCGACGGCCCGTCCCGTCCCGCCGGGACGTCCGAACACCGAGCTGACCCCGATCCATCCGTGACCGGTGCGGCCGAGGAGGTCCAGCGCGGATTCGAGCACCTCGGCGGTGGCCGCCCACAGCAGTCCGATCCGGCCGTCGACCTCCGTGTCCCACACCGAGTCGACACCCACACCGCGAAGGTCCGACTGGACGACGTCCGCGGCGGACGGGGACGCCGCCGCTTCCACGGACACGACGAGGAAGGTGCTGTTCTCCGGAATCCGGAACGTGCGGAGCGCGTCGGCGGCGCCGGCCGGGTTGGCGGTGTGGTCACCGAACAGCGTTCTGATCAGCCGACCGCGCGACTCGGCGTCCTCACGGGCGCGCAGGTCGGCGGTCTCCCGGTATGCCTCCGCGGCGCTGTCCGAGTAGACGTCCACGAGCGCCCACACCTGGGCGGCCATGTCGAGCAGGGCGTTGGTGGCGCGACCCTCCGAGCGGTCCATCAGTTCGTCCCAGATCAGGCGGCCGCCGAGCCGGAACGCGTGGAGCAATGCCGCGAGCGGCACACCCTGTTCGGCCTTCAACTGTCCGGCCGCACGCGCCGCCTCGAGCCGTACCGGAGCGCTACCCGCGAGGTTGCCCAGCATCGCCGTCAGATTGTCGACGCACGCCGCGTACAACTGCTCGGGGGTGAGGAGGGTCGCCTCCACGTAGCCGTGCTCGGCCGACAGGATGCGCGAGACGAGTTCCTCGGACAACTGGTCCACGGACTCCAGCATCGATCCCAGAAGATCGGTGGGCGACGGCGCGACATCCGAGCTGACAGTCATCCGGCAAGACTATCCACCGGGCGTGGTCCGCGCCATACCCTTTTTGTGCGACGGCATAGCCCGGATGTTCACATTGACAGCCGCTGCCTATGGCGCGGCGCCCGGAACTGGGACGAGAATCAGTAATCTACGCCACAGTAGTTTGTCCTTTCTGCGGCGCGGTCCTTCATGCACTCGACCCGAGCGGAGCTGTCCACAGTGAGCACTTCAGAACCCGAGGCCACCTCCAACACCCCCGGCGCGACTTCCCCACATCCGGACGTCGACGCGGCCCTCGCCGACCTCGCCGAGGGCGAGAAGACCTGGGCCGACCTCTCCCTCGCCGATCGCAGGAAACTTCTCGACACGGTGCACGACCTCACCGTGCAGCACGCCGCCGACTGGGTGGACGCCGCGGTCGCGATCAAGGGCCTGGACCCGAAGTCGCCGCTGGTCGGCGAGGAATGGATGTCCGGACCGTACCCGCTGGCCACCGGCACCGCGGCGCTGTCCGCGAGCCTGGCGAAACTCGAGGCCGGAACCAGCCCGCTGGACGGTGCCACATTCGGCACGGCCCCCGGCGGCCGCACCACGGTCAAGGCGCTGCCCCTGAACATCTTCGACAAGCTGCTGCTCAGCGGATTCAGCGCGGACGTGTGGTTGCAGCCGGGAATCGATCGTGCGACGGCACAGCGCGACGCCGGCCTCGCCCAGCGTGACCCGTCGCGGACACAGGGCATCGGCGTCGTCCTGGGCGCCGGCAACATCACCTCGATCGCCCCGCTCGACACCCTGTACGAACTGATCGCGCACAACCGCGTCGTCGCGCTCAAGCTCAACCCCATCACCGACCGCCTGCTGCCCGTGCTGACACGTGTCCTGGAACCGCTCATCTCGATCGGCGCGGTCCGGTTGCTGACCGGCGGCGCGGAGGTCGGGACGTATCTGGTGCACCACGACCTCGTCGACCACGTGCACATGACGGGCAGCGCGCTCACCCACGACGCGATCGTGTTCGGGACCGGCGAGGAGGGCGCGCGGCGCAAGGCTGCGAACGAGCCGATCCTCGGCAAGGCCATCTCCAGTGAACTCGGCGGTGTGTCCCCCACCATCGTGCTGCCCGGTGAATGGAGCCGCGCCGACATCAAGTTCCAGGCCGAACACATTGCGACGCAACGACTCCACAACGGCGGCTACAACTGTGTCGCGGCGCAGGCGGTGGTCGTGTCGTCCGAGTGGAAGCAGCGCGACGAGTTCGTCGCAGCCCTGAAGGAGGCCCTCGACACGGCACCGGACCGCGCCGCGTACTACCCCGGCAGCGACTCCCGGGTCGCCGGCGCCAAAGCGTCGTTCCCCACCGCCGCACGCCTGGGCGAGAACGGCGGACGCGTCCTGGTCACCGATCTTGAGCCCGGCGCATATGCCCCGCTCCTGCAGACCGAGTACTTCGCCCCGGTGCTCGGCGTGATCGACCTTCCCCACGGCGGCGCCGAGTTCGCGGCACACGCCGCGGACCTCGTGAACGAGGACTTCATCGGCACCCTCGGGGTCAACATCGTCGCCGCCCCGCAGACCATCCGCGAGCTGGGCGCGGAGTTCGACTCACTGCTCGAGAGCCTCCGCTACGGAACCATCGCCGTGAACGCGTGGACCGGCGTCGGGTACCTCACCGCCACCGCGACCTGGGGAGCCTTCCCCGGCCACACCCTCAACGACGTCCAGAGCGGCATCGGCGTGGTGCACAACGCCCTGCTCATCGACCGGCCGGAGCGCACCGTCGTCCGAGGCCCGTTCCGTCCGTCGCCGCGGTCGATCCTGAACCGTGAGATGTCCATCTCGCCCAAACCCCCGTGGTTCGTCACCAACCGAACCGCCGCCACGACAGGCCGATTGCTGACAGGATTTGCCGGTGCACCCTCATGGACCCGGCTGCCGGCGATCTTCGCGTCCGCGCTGCGTGGATGAGGGCTGCGTGTCCTCTATCCCTCACCCCCGTCGAAGTGGAGATGAACGATGAATCAGGAACTGTCTGTGGCCGACTACGTGATCGTGGGGTCGGGTTCGGCAGGTGCCGTGCTGGCCGACCGGCTCAGCGCCGACTCCGGCAGCGAGGTCGCGGTCCTCGAGGCCGGTGGTGAGGACAAGGACAAGTTCGCGCACATCCCCGCCGCGTTCTCGAAACTGTTTCGCAGCGAGATGGATTGGGACTACCTGACCGAGCCGCAACCCGGGCTCGGTGGGCGGAGTATCTACTGGCCGCGCGGCAAGATGCTCGGCGGCTCGTCGTCGATGAACGCGATGATGTGGGTGCGCGGATTCGCCGCCGACTACGACGAGTGGGCCGAACTCACCGACGACTCCTGGTCGTTCAAGGAAGTGGTCAAGTACTTCCGCCGCATCGAGAACGTGCAGGACGCGTCGGACGCCGACAGCGGAACCGGCGGACCGATCGTCGTCTCGCAGCAGCGGAGCCCGCGCGCTCTCACCGGGTCGTTCCTGGCGGCGGCCGAGGAGACCGGCTATCCCGTCGAGCGGGCGAACGCCACTCGACCCGAGGGTTTCTCACAGACCATGGTGACGCAGAAGCGGGGTGCTCGGTGGAGTACCGCCGACGCCTACCTCCGACCGGCGCTGAAACGGAAGAATCTGACCGTCCTCACCGGCGCCCAGGCCACCAGGGTTCTGTTCGAGGGCTCCGCGGCCGTCGGCGTCGAGTACGAGAAGGACGGGGTGCGACGCACCATCCGCGCCGCAAAGGAAGTGATCCTCGCCGGCGGGGCGATCAACTCCCCGCAACTCCTCATGCTGTCGGGCATCGGCGACGAGGCACAGTTGCGCGAGCACGGAATCGCGGTGCAGCAGCACCTGCCGGAGGTCGGGAAGAATCTGCTCGACCATCTGGTGTCGTTCCTCGGCTACAGCGTCGACTCGGACTCGCTGTTCGCCGCCGAGAAGATCCCCGAGCTGCTCAACTACCTGACCCGTCGCCGGGGCATGCTCACGTCGAACGTGGCCGAGGCGTACGGCTTCACGCGCAGTCGGGACGATCTGGCACTGCCCGACCTCGAGATGATCTTCGGGCCCGCGCCGTTCTTCGACGAGGGCCTCATCCCGGCAACCGGTCACGCCGCGGTGATCGGCACCATCCTCGTGAAACCCGAGAGTCGAGGCGAGATCTCGCTGCGGTCGGCCGATCCCCTCGCCAAGCCGATCATCGATCCCCGCTACCTCAGCGACAGCGGCGGAGTCGACCGGCGGGCGATGCTCGAAGGACTGCGCCTGTGCGACGCCCTCGCATCGGCTCCGGCGCTGAAGTCGCGGCTCGGCAACATGATTCGCCCGGCCGTCACGCCGAGCACGCCACTCGACGAGATTCTCGCCCGGGCACTGCAGGAGAACGCCCACACCCTCTACCACCCGGTCGGGACGTGCCGCATGGGCAACGACGACGCCAGCGTCGTCACGCCCGACCTGCGGGTGCGAGGGGTCGACAAACTGCGCGTCGCCGACGCGTCGATCATGCCCGCCATCATCCGCGGGCACACCCACGCACCGTCCGTTCTCATCGGTGAGCGGGCGTCGGATCTGATCCGGAACTCGTAGGGCGCTTCGCGCCCCGTGCGCCTTTTTGGTAGCGCTGGCAACCAGAAAGGCGCACGGGCGGCGGAGCCGCCTAGTACCGGCGCGCCGCGTAGAACGGCATCGAATCGAGGGGCGCCTGCTTCACCGGCTGCCCGGACGTGGGCGCGTGGACGACCGTGCCGTTCCCGGCGTAGAGCCCGACGTGGTTCGCCCCGTTGAACAGGACGAGATCACCCGGCTGCAGGCTGCCCTTGTCGACGGGCGATCCACCGTTCACCTGGTCGTAGGTGGTGCGAGGCACGGAGATGCCCGCCTGCTTGTACGCCCACTGCACCAGACCCGAGCAATCGAAGGCGTTCGGCCCCGTTGCGCCCCAGACGTACGGCGATCCGATCTTCGATTCGGCGGCCGCGAGAGCCTGCGCGCCGTGGGTGGACGGCAACGCCGGCGGGGCAGGCAACGGTCCCGGGAGAGGCCCAGGGTTCGGAGCCGGAGCCGGAGCCGGCGGCACCGGCGGCACGCCTGGTACCTCGAACGTCCCAATCCCTGGGATCGTGATCGGCTCCGCTGCAGCGGGAGCAACGGGAAGCAGAAATGCTCCCACTCCCACACCGGCGGCGATCAGAAGACCGCCGGTCGAAGACTGCAGACGATTGCCCCGACGCAATCTATGCTTGGCCATTGAGCTGAGTCCTTCAATTCATGAGGTTCCGGCGACATCAGCGCCGCTCGGACGAGACGTTAGATAACATCCCGGTCACGGACTCAGCGGACAACGGCCGAATGGCCCATACACATACCTATTTTCGCAATCCAGGTATATAACGATCAGATCTCGAACCGACCGGTCAGTCACGAAACTTCAGAAACAGGTATGCCTTCAGGCAATTCGGCCCGTTACCGAAGGCATGCGCGTCGTCCACGCTGTTGGGCGTGTCACTGATCCAGAATTCAGAACCCGAGATCTTCGGGGAACCCGCAGATGCGGACGCCGCGACCCTCACTGTCGTAGGGCGCGGCTCACCCGTCGTCTTCCTGCACGGATGGGGGCTCACCCCGCGGGTGTACGGCCGCAGCCTGTCAATGCTCACCCAGCAGGGGCATCGCGTCGTCACTCCGACCCTTCCCGGCTTCGGCGGAACTCCCGACCATCCGCCCGAGGCCCGCACCTTCGCGGGTTACGCGGCCTGGCTGGGACGGTTCCTCGACGAGGCGGGAATCAGCGAACCGGTGACACTGGTCGGCCACTCCTTCGGCGGGGGCGTCGCCATTCAGGCCGCCCACGACCTTCCGGAGCGGGTCGCGCGCCTGGTGCTCGTCAACTCCGTCGGCGGTGGCGCCTGGTCGTCCGACGGTTGGGGAATCCGGCCCATCGGCGAAAGGCCGCTGTGGGACTGGGGCGCTTCGGCGCTGGGTGAGGCGCTGTCGATCCGAACCATCGCGCACACGACGGCGTCGCTCGTCAACGGGTTCCTGCCCAACACGCTGCGGGATCCGCGTGCGGTCTGGCGCACCGCGCACCTGGCCAGACGGGCGGACCTGCGCCACGAACTCGGCGTCCTCGCCGACCGGGGCCTACCGGTCTCCCTCGTCTGGGGTCGCGCGGACCGGACGATTCCGCTCGCCAGCTTCGAGTCGATGCGGAAAGCACTCCGCAATCCGACCGTCCTCACCGTGACGGGCGGTCACGGCTGGCTGATCCACGACCCCACCTCGTTCGCCGACACCGTCCGCCGGGCACTCCGCAGCCCGTGAGTGGTTGACGAGTCCAGAGACTCGCTAACCACGCACGGGCGACGAAGCCACCGGTCGGACCAGCCGGGTCGATGAAGCGCTCGGCCGCCATGGGAACTGCGAGTACGCAGATTTCGACGCGTGGTGCCACAAGCCTCCGCGTCGGCCGTAACCTCGCTCCATGACCCCGCGCGAACCCCGCCGCAGTTCTGCGCGGCGAAGTCCAGTTCTCGTCGTCCTTGCCGGACTGCCGGGATCGGGAAAGTCGACGATCGCACGGGGGCTGGCGCAATCACTCGGTGCAGCACACGTGCGCATCGACAGCATCGAACAGGCCATTCTCGACTCGTCTCTTGCAGCACCGTCGGTCGCAGAGGCCGGCTACCGGGTGGGATACGCCGTGGCCCGCGACATCCTGCGCGGCAACGTCTCCGTTGTCGCCGACTCGGTCAATCCGATCGACGTGACCAGAGATGCGTGGCGGACAGTCGCGCGCGACCTCGATGCGTCACTCGCCGAGATCGAGGTCGTCTGCTCGGACGAGCAGGAACACCGGCGTCGCGTCGAGACCCGCGTCGTCGATGTGGCAGGTCTGCGGGTTCCCACTTGGTCGGACGTCGTCCGACGCGAATACCAGCCCGTCGATTCTTCCGTGCACGTCCTGGACACGGCAGGCCGGGACGCGACCGCGTGCATCGACGAAGCCTTGGCCGTGGTCAGCGCCGTGGGGCGCCCGCAGTAGCGGGACCGGGTCAGGACGCGACGGTGCGCAACCAGCGGAACCGGCTGCGGTGGAACACGATCGGCTCGATCTCGGACTGCACCCTCAGTTCGTTGATCCGCAGGACCACGATCGCGTGATCCCCGGCAGGCACCTGTTGGGTGACGGTGGTGTCCAGCCACACCGACGCTCCGTCGATGAACAGCGCACCGCCGTCGGTGGTTTCGGTGTCGAGGCCCGCGAACCGGTCGCCGGTCTTCGCGGCCAGCACGCGGGCGGCCGCGTCGTGCGCCTCACCGAGCACGCTGATCCCGACGTGGGCGAGGTCCGCGAGTTTCGGCCACGTGGTGGACGTGTTCTGCACGCAGAACGCGACCAGCGGCGGCTCCAGCGACACGGGCACGAACGTGCTCGCCGCCATCCCGACGCGCTCACCGTCGACTTCGGCGCAGACGGCGACGACACCGCTCGGGAAATGTCCGAACGCCTCCCGGAGCGAAGTCTTGTCCAGTGTGCCGTCCGCCTGCATCATGAGAGTTCCGTCCGGGTCCGGGCCGCCGCGGTGAGGATCGGACCCCACCGCTCGGCGTAGTCGGCGATACGTGAGTCGGTCGTGTAAGTGGTGTCGATGAGGTAGAGGCCCGGCGCCGGGGCCGTCGCGCCGAGTTCGACGAGCACCGGCTTGAGCAGCAGGTCCGGCGCCATGGCGTGGGCGGGCCCGCCCCCGAGCATCAGCGGCACCACCACGACGTCCTTCAGGCCGTCGCCGGTCGCGAACTGGTCGAGGAACAGCTTCAGCACGCCCGTGTACGACGCCTTGAACGTCGGGCTGGCGAACACGACGAGGTCCGACGACGCCACCGTCTCCACGGCCGCCGCGACCTTCTCGTCCCCCCACCCGAGCAGTCCCGCACCGAGCTCGATCAAGTCGACCGTGAAATCCGCGGCGGCACCCGTCACCGCGGTCGCGACCAGGCCGGCTGCGTCCAGCGTCCGTGAACCGGGCTTGGGATTGCCCGCCACTACCGTTACCTTCATTGCTTCATCACCTCTCGCATGCTTTCCCGCCACCCTAGAGCACTCGGTGGTTCCGGTCGAATACTGTAGGGCAGGAACGGAAGTCGAGACACGGTCCTTCGAATCAGGGCGATCCAAACCATTCCGCGCGGCGCCCGGAGGCGCTACCTTGCCAGTGGCCGCACTCCGTGGCCATTCGATCGATCGTGGGGATTTTCCGTGAAGTTCAGCCGTTCTCTCGCCCTTGCCGCCGTTCCTCTCCTGGCGGCACTGACAGCGTGCTCCGGTGGATCCGGCGGCGCCGACGGCGACACGGTCCGGATCGGAACCACCGAGGCCAGCGACCGCTCGTGGGAGATCTTCGAGGACAAGGCGAAGGACGCGGGTATCACGCTCGACGTCGTGAACTTTTCCGACTACTCGCAGCCGAACATCGCCCTGTCGCAGGGGCAGATCGACGCCAATCTCTTCCAGCACCTGCAGTTTCTCGGCGAGTACAACACCGGCGCCGACGACGACCTCACCCCGATCGGCGCCACCCAGATCGTGCCGCTCGGCCTGTACTCGCAGAAGCACCGGAGCCTCGCCGACATTCCGCAGGGCGGCGAGATCGCAATCCCCAACGACCCCAGCAACCAGGCTCGTGCCCTGTTCGTGCTGAAGGGCGCCGGCCTGCTCACGCTGACCGGCGACAACCCGTCCCCCACGCCCGCCGACATCGACACGACTGCGTCCAAGGTGAAGGTGACCCCGGTCGACGCCGCACAGACGGCGCTGTCGCTCGCATCCGTCGACGGCGCGATCGCCAACAACACATTCCTCGAGCGTTCGGGCATCGACCCCGCATCCGCTCTCTACAAGGACGACCCGTCGAGTCCCGCCGTAGATGACACCGATCGTCCGATTCGAATCCGTCACGAAAACCTTCCAGTCGGGAAAGAAGACGCTCACCGCTGTCGACGCCCTGGATCTCACCATCGAGAGGGGTGAGATCTTCGGGGTCATCGGCTACTCGGGCGCCGGGAAGAGCACGCTGGTTCGGCTGATCAACGGCCTGGAACGCCCGACGAGTGGGCGCGTCGTCGTCGACGACGTCGACATCACCGCGCTGTCGGAATCGAAACTCCGACACGTACGCGCGAAGATCGGGATGATCTTCCAGCAGTTCAACCTGTTCCGCTCGCGGACCGTCGCCGGGAATGTCGCGTACCCCCTCGTCGTGACGGGGTGGCCGCGGCAGAAGCGCCGCGAACGCGTCGCCGAACTGCGCACGTTCGTGGGCCTCTCCGACAAGGCACGGGTCTACCCCGACCAGTTGTCCGGCGGGCAGAAGCAGCGGGTCGGGATCGCCCGCGCGCGCGACGTCGCCGAACCTGCTGCTCGCCGACGAGTTCACCAGCGCCCTGGACCCGGAGACCACGCGGGACGTACTTAGTCTGCTCCGCAAGGTGAACCGGGAACTCGGGGTCACGATCGTGGTGATCACCCACGAGATGGACGTCGTCCGGGCCGTCGCGGATCGTGTCGCCGTCCTGGCGGAGGGTCGCGTCGTGGAGCTCGGCACGGTGTTCGACGTCTTCTCGGAACCACAGGCGCCGACGTCGAAGAGCTTCGTGAGCACGATCCTGCGCAACCGCCCGGAGCCCGCCGACCTGGAACGGCTGCGCTCGCGTTTCGGCGGCCGGATCGTCACCGCCGACGTGCGCGACGGCAGCCGGATCGGCGACGTTCTCTCCGACGCGGGCGGGCACGGTGTGCGGTTCGAGATCGTCTACGGCGGCATCACCACCCTGCAGGACCGCTCGTTCGGCAGTCTCACGCTCGAGCTCGTCGGTCCGGACGACGGCGTCGACGACGTGATCCGCCGGTTGCGGACCGTCACCGACGTCGAGGAAGTACAGGCATGACCACGAACTGGGACAAGCTGCGCCCCGTACTGTTCGAATCCATCGGCACGACCATCTACATGGTGGTGATCACGCTGGTGGTCGGCGGGCTGATCGGGCTCGTGGTGGGAACACTGGTGTACGCCACGAGGAAGGGCGGGATTCTCCAGAACACGGCGGCCTACACGGTGCTGAACATCCTGGTGAACATCGTCCGGCCGATTCCGTTCATCATCCTGCTCGCCGCACTGGGGCCCGTCACCCTTGCCGTGGTAGGCCGGACCATCGGAACCGAGGCCGCGATCTTCGTGATGATCATCGCGTCGTCGTTCGCCATCGCACGCATCGTGGAACAGAATCTGGTGACCGTCGACCCCGGCGTGATCGAGGCTGCCCGCGCGATGGGCGCGGGACCCCTGCGGATCATCGTCACCCTGCTGATCCCGGAAGCCCTGGGCCCGTTGATCCTCGGTTACACATTCGTCCTCATCGGCATCGTCGACATGTCCGCGATGGCGGGGACGATCGGCGGCGGCGGGCTCGGCGACTTCGCCATCGTCTACGGGTATCAGCGCTTCAACTGGCAGGTGACCCTTGTCGCCACCCTCGTCATCATCCTGCTCGTCCAGGCTTCCCAGTTCTTCGGCAACTGGCTGGCGCGAAAGGTGCTGCGCCGCTGACCCGTGAGTACTTGTTAACCGCCCGCGGTTAACAAGTACTCACGGGCGGGACGCCCTTGACCGGGATACTCGCCGCGAGTAAGGATGAATATGTTCTGTGCGCGGCGATGTCATTCCCGGAGAGAGGAATTCACACCCCCATGACCAATGGCGGCGCACCCGTTACCTACGGCCGCACGAGGGCCGCGCGCAGAGCGCGAGGGGATGTGTCATGGCAGACATCGAAGTCGACTATTGCGTCGTAGGCGCCGGATTCGCCGGACTGACGGCGGCACTGCGCTTGAAACAGGCCGGACAATCGGTCGCGCTGCTGGAGGCGCGTGACCGGATCGGCGGGCGGACGTTCACCATGGTCCGCGAGGACGGTTCGTGGATCGATCGGGGCGGTGCGTGGATCGGGCCGGGACAGGACCGGATCTACGCCCTGATGGACGAATTCGGCGTCAAGAGCTACAAGCAGTACACCGACGGCGAGGCGATGATGGTCGTCGACGGCAAGCAGTACCGGTACAAGGGGACGATTCCCCTGACGATGAGTCCCTGGGCGGCCGCGAATCTCGGCGCCGTGTTCGTCGAACTCGGCGAGATGTGCAAGACGATTCCGCTCGAGGCGCCGTGGGAGGCGAAGAAGGCAGCGAAGTGGGACGCGATCAGCCTCGCCAAATGGCTGGGCGACAACACGCTGTCCAAGCCGGCCCACGACCTTCTCGAGACCGCCATCGCCGGCTGCTACACGTCCGCGGCGTCCGAGGTGTCGATGCTGTTCGTCCTGTACCAGATGGCGTCCGGCGGCGGTCCGAGTTTCGTTCTCGGTGTGAAGGACGCGGCCGAGGACGCGCGGCCGGTCGGCGGAATGGGTGCCGTCTACCGTCCGATGGCGGCCGCGATCGGCGACGCACTCCATCTGTCACAACCCGTCCGGGACATCGCGCAGGACGGCGACGGCGTGACCGTCCGATCCGCGGATATGGCGGTGCGGGCCCGGAGGGCCATCGTCGCGGTCCCCCTCGCGATCGCGAGCCAGATCCTCTACGAGCCGCTCCTGCCGATGGATCGGTCCTTCCTGCACCAGAGGATGCCGAGCGGCGCGGTCATGAAGATCGCCGTCCTCTACGACGAACCCTTCTGGCGCGCGGACGGATTGTCCGGGCAGTCCGCGGCACCCGACTCCCCCGCGACCGTCACCATCGACGCGAGCACCGACACGGGGCGCCCCGGTGTTCTGTGCGTGATCGTCGAGGGACCGATCGCCCGCACGCTGGGGACGCTGTCGGAAGCGGAACGGAAGAAAGCGGTGCTCGGCGAGTTGACCGCGAGGTTCGGAGCCAAAGCTGCCTCCCCCGTCGACTACATCGAGCAGAACTGGAGCGTCGAGCGGTACTCCGGCGGCGGCATGCTCAGCCATGCGCCGACGGGAGTGCTCACCCAGTTCGGCCACGCCCTCCGCAAGCCGTGCGGTCGCATTCACTGGGCAGGCACGGAGAGTTCGTCCGTGATGTGCGGCTGGGTCGACGGGGCCATCCGGTCCGGGGAGCGCGCCGCCCGGGAAGTCACCGAACACGACGGCGCGCTGTCACCCGCCCG
The DNA here is from genome assembly GCF_011603105.1 of Rhodococcus sp. A14. Taxonomy (NCBI): domain Bacteria; kingdom Bacillati; phylum Actinomycetota; class Actinomycetes; order Mycobacteriales; family Nocardiaceae; genus Rhodococcus; species Rhodococcus sp. A14. The sequence continues at coordinate 48,404 of NZ_JAAOQS010000005.1, forward strand.
CGCTCAGTAATAGACGGCGCCCGGAGCACCCCCGCCGACGGCAACCGCGTCGCCGGTGATCCCGACGCTGCGCGGTGACGCCAGGAACGTGACGACGTCCGCGACCTCGCTCGCGTCGATCAACCGGTGGATCGAGTTGGTAGCCAGCCGCGACTCCAACTCGGCGACCGGCACACCTTCCGCCTCGGACTGCGCCGCCAGCCGGTCGACGAGCCGTTCCGTCCGCGTCAGCCCCGGATGCACCACCGTCACGTTGATTCCGTGCGGTCCCAGTTCGTCGGCGAGGTTCTTCGTCAGCGCCGACACACCGACGTTCCGCACGGTCTGCGCGATGGAATTGGCCTGGCGTGCACCGAGCCCGCTGATATTGATGATCCGTCCCCACCCCTGCTCCACGAGGTGCGGTGCCACCGCGCGGGCGGTCCGCAGGTAGCCGAGCACCTTGATCTCGAGTTCGGCGCGCACCACGTCGTCGGTGGTGGACGCGAAGTCGCTCGGCTTGCCCGCGCTCCACGGTGTGGCCGCGGCGTTCACGAGAATGTCGACGCCGCCGAGTTCGTCCACCGTCCGCTGCACGAGGGCGCGCACCGAATCATCGTCGCCGGTGTCGGTGGGTACCCCGATCACCCGCCGCCCGGTCTCCTGCGACAGCGTCTTCGCCGCCAGTTCCAGCGCCTCGACGCCCCTGGCCGCGAGCACCACGTCGACCCCCTCCGACGCGAGGCTGCGCGCGATCGCGAAACCGATTCCGCGGCTGCCGCCGGTGACGACGGCCCGCTTGCCGCCCAGACCGAGATCCATGTCGTTCTCCTCATCTCCGCTGTCCGCCCCTCGGTTCGAGGGTAGGACCGCGACGGTCGGGAGTCACCGATTCGGTTCAGCGTGAGGCCAATTGCGCTCCGCGCCCGTGCGCCTTTTTGGTAGCAGTCACTACCAAAAAGGCGCACGGGCGGCGAAGCCGCCTACCGCTGGATCGACTTGATCTCGAGGAACTCCTCGAAGTCGAGGACGCCGGCCTCGCGGCCGATGCCGAACTGCTTGTACCCGCCGAACGGGGCGTTGGTGTCGAACCTCCCGCCGTTCACCTCGACCTGGCCGGCGCGCAACTGTCGCGCGACGCGGTCGGCGCGGTCCTGGTCCCCGGACCAGATGCCGGCGGCGAGTCCGTACTCCGTTGCGTTGGCGATCCGCACCGCGTCGTCCTCGTCCCGGTACCCGATGATCGACAGGACGGGGCCGAAGATCTCCTCCTTGGCGACCACCTCGGGATGTCCGGCGATCGCCTCGCCCACGACGGGCCCGAATCCGCTGACGAGGTTGAACACGCCTGCCGGCAGACCGATTTCGTCGAAGATGTCGGTGAGCGCCTACGTGGCGAGCGGTGCCACCTCGGTCGGCTCGAGCACGACGGTGCATCCCGCGGCCAGAGCACCGCCGACCTTGAGCACCACCCGGTGGAGCGGGAAATTCCACGGGGTGATCGCCCCGACGACACCGACCGGCTCGCGCACGATCAGGGAGTTGCCCACCTCGTGGACGTCGAAGTCGGAGGTGGCGGCCAGTTCGGCGAACGCAGCGAGGTTCGCGAGCGGCATGCCGATCTGGATGGGCTTCGCGAATCCCAGCGGCATGCCCATGTCGCGGGACATCAGGGCGGTGAAGTCGTCGAGGCGCTCCTGGATCAGGGCAGCCGCTTTCTGGAGGTACTCGCCACGTTCCTTGCCGCTGAGCGCGGACGATGCGGGGAAGGCTGCTCGCGCGGCCTTCGCGGCGCGATCGACGTCGTCGGCGGTGCCCTCGGCGACTACCTGCGCCCCGCAGCCTACGACCGGATTCCTCCGGCAAGGGGCGAATGCGATCTCCCCGAACCCCGCACCGGGATGCCACCGATCGCGGACCATCGACGTACGGCAGCACATCAGCGAAGAGGAGCGATCAGATGCGCACGCAGTCACCGGCACGCACCCTTCTCGGCGTACTCGGAATCGCCGCCGTGCTCACCGCCTCGGCGTGCGGCTCGACGGACGACACGGGGACCGCCGAACCCTCGCGTGACATCACCTTCACGAGATCCGCGCCCACCGAGACGACCGCACCGCACCCCGACCGCTGCCTGATCGGCGAACTGCGGGTGACGCTCGGACAGGCGAGTGGGGCCGCCGGATCTCAGGAGATCCCGCTCGTCTTCACCAACACCGGCACCCGCGGCTGCGTCCTCCACGGATACCCGGGGGTCTCGTACGTCGCCGCCCCGAACGGTCCGCAGGTAGGTGCCGCGGCCGATCGGGACGGCGGCACCGAGCCTCCGGTGACGGTCGCCCCGGGCGCACGGGCCACCGCAGCGGTGCGTGCCACGGTGGTGCAGAACTATCCGGCCGAGACGTGTGACCCCACTCCGGTCGCAGGATTCCGGGTGTACCCACCCGACGACACCGGGTCGGTATTCCTCCCCTACCCCACCACCGGCTGTTCGCAGACCGGCGTGAAACAGCTGTCGGTGCAGCCCGTGATCGGGTGACCTGGTTCACCCGCCCCGGGTGAATCGGCTCACCCTGCCCTCGACCTACCGTCGGGCTACCGGCTCGCGTAGGAGGAAGGCGGAGGCATGTTCGAGATCATCCGCGAAGTGCATTCCGAAGTTCGGCACCGCCGTGGTCCGCGGCATCACCACCATCTCCTCACCCGAGCGGAGCGCCGGTCGCGGATCCTGAAGCACTTCCACATGTGATCCGCCGGGGCGGCCGACCCTCCGACCAGGCCTGTTCTTTGCCTTCGCTAACAATTGGCACGGATGGGTACTATCCGACGTCGTGACTGACAGCAGGCTGGAATCGGCGAAGGTGTCCAGAGACGACTCGGACGAGTCGCCGATCGGGACCCCGCCCCAGTCGTCTCCCCTCGATCAGTCGGTCCGCTCCGCCCGCCTTCTCGCGATCGTCGCCTCCGTCGTCGGAGTGCTGCTCACGTTGTCGCTCCCGTTCCTTCCGGTCGAGCAGGACAGCGCAACCCTCACCTGGCCGCAGAACGGCAGCACCGGAAGCGTCGAGGCACCGCTCGTCACCTACGCGCCGCTGAGCCTCGACGTGCAGATCCCCTGTTCGGCGGTCGGTGAACTCGCCGACCGCGGCGGGATCCTGACCTCCACCGCCCCCGCTGGCGCCGCCGACGCCGGGAGGTACGGACTGGTCGCCAGGGTGAATCCCGCGACCCCGGACGGTCCCGCCGGCGTCGAGGTGCTGTTGCGGAACAAGGTGCTGCTGTCGTCGCCGCTGGACCAGCTACCCGCAGACTGCGCGCTCGTGGTGTCGTCGGATTCCACGCGGACCACCGCGGGATTCGTCGCGGCGGGCCAGGACGCACCGACCGTCGTCGACGGCGACCTCCGCCCGCAGACGGTGGGCATCTTCAGCGACCTCGACGGTGCGGCGCCCGACGGACTGCAGGTGACGGCCCAGATCGACAGCCGCTTTTCGTCGACGCCGTCGACCCTCAAGTTCGTCGCCATGGTGGTGGGCGCGCTCGCGACGATTCTGGCGCTGGTGGCGCTGCACCGTCTCGACAACGTGGACGGGCGCCGGGCACGACGATTCCTTCCCACCCGCTGGTGGTCGTTCGGGGCCGTCGACGCCGTCGTCATCGGCACGCTGGTGCTGTGGCATTTCATCGGCGCCTCCACCTCCGACGACGGCTATCAGTTCAACATGGCCCGCACGTCCGAGGCGGCGGGCTACATGGCCAACTACTTCCGCTGGTACGGCGTCCCGGAGGCGCCGTTCGGGTCTCCGTATTACGACGTCCTCGCGGTGCTGGCGAACATCACCCCGGCGAGCCCGTTCGTGCGTCTGCCCGCGCTGCTCGCCGGCATCGTCGCCTGGCTGGTGATCAGCCGTGAGGTCGCACCGCGACTCGGCGCCGCGGTCCGGGGCAACCGGCTCGCGCTGTGGACCGGCGGACTGGTGTTCCTCGCGTTCTGGCTTCCGTACAACAACGGTCTGCGGCCCGAGCCGATCGTCGCGGTGGGCGTGCTGCTCACGTGGTGCTCGGTGGAACGTGCCGTCGCGACCCGGCGACTGCTGCCCGCCGCGGTGGCGATTCTGGTCGGTGCGGCCACGCTGACCGCGGGCCCGTCCGGGTTGATCTGTTTCGGCGCCCTGGTCGCGGGCGCCCGGCCGATCCTGCAGATCGTGATCGCGCGGGCCAAGACGGTCGGATACATCGCATTGCTGGCTCCGCTCGTCGCGTCGGGGACCGTGATCCTGGTGGCGGTGTTCGCCGACCAGACCCTCGCCGCCGTCATGGAGATGCAGCACGTTCACGCGATCGGCCCCAACGTCCCCTGGTTTGACGAATACCTCCGCTACCAGTACCTGCTGAACATCTCCGTCGACGGTTCGCTGTCGCGCCGGTTCGGCGTGTTCGTGATGGTGCTGAGCCTGGCCGTGACGGTCCTCGTGATGCTCCGCAAGGGCGGCCGGATTCCCGGGACGGCGGCCGGACCGTCGCGGCGGCTCATCGGCATCACGCTCGCCGCGATGGGGTTGATGATGTTCACGCCCACCAAGTGGACGCATCACTTCGGCATCTACGCCGGCCTCGCGGGGTCGCTCGCCGTCCTGGCGTCCGTGGCGGTGAGCACCGCCGTGGTGCGCTCGCCGCGCAACCGCGCGCTGTTCGCGGCCGTCGTGCTGTTCCTGCTGGCGATGTGCTTCACCAGCACCAACGGGTGGTGGTACGTGTCCAGCTACAGCGTCCCGTGGTGGGACAAGCCGGTGTCGATCGCCGGCCTCGGTGCCGGCACCATCCTGCTCGGCGCCACGCTGGTGATGCTGCTGATCGCGGCGTGGTGCTACTTCCGCGAGCCCTACACCCGGACCGAATCCGTGCGGCGACGCCGGTTGTGGGCGATTCCGCCGTTGACGGTGGCGGCCGCCGCGATGGTGCTGTTCGAGGTGCTGTCGATGGCGAAGGGCGCGGTCGCGCAGTACCCCGCGTTCTCCCTCGCCCGCTCCAATGTCGATGCCGTCACCGGCGCACCGTGCGGTCTCGCCAACGACGTCCTGCTCGAAACCGATCCGAACGCGTCGTTGCTGCAACCACTGTCCGGTGACGCCGCGACCGCTCTCGCGGGTGCGGGCACCGTCGGCTTCACGCCGAACGGCGTCGCCGGCGACCTCAGTGCCGACGAGGAATCGTCGGATGCGGGCGTCGCCAACTCCGTCAAGACCGACAACACCGAGCAGACGGCGTCGAGCAACGCCGCGGGCACCGGCGGCGGCGCCGGCGCGGTGGGTGTCAACGGCAGCGCCGTGGCTCTGCCGTTCGGCCTCGACCCCGACCGCACGCCCGTCCTCGGCAGCGACGGCAGCGACGGCGACGCGTCACTGACCACGGGCTGGTACCGGTTGCCGAACCCCGAATCGGACGCCGGGGCTGGTGACATCGTCTCCATCGCCGCAGCGGGCCGCATCCGCTCCGTCGACGCGGACGGCGTCGTCACCTACGGCCAGAACCTCGAGGTGGAATACGGCACCACGCAACCGGACGGCGCGGTCGCGGTGTCGGGACGCGTGACGCCGATCGATATCGGCCCGGCACCGTCCTGGCGGAATCTGCGCGTCCCGCTCGATTCCCTGCCGGACGATTCGGATGTCATCCGACTCGTGGCGTCGGATTCGGACAGTGATCCGCAGCAGTGGCTGGCGGTGACGCCGCCGCGTGTTCCCCGGACGCAGACACTGAACGACGTGATCGGATCCGACTCGCCCGTGATGATCGACTGGGCTGTGGGACTTGCATTTCCGTGCCAGCGACCGTTCGACCACCGCACGGGTGTCGCGGAGGCGCCCGAATACCGGATCCTCCCCGACCGTCCCGGCGCGATCATGACCAGCCTGTGGCAGGACCGGTACGGCGGAGGCCCGCTGGGCTGGATCGAGATGACCCGGGCGAGCCGCACCATACCGTCGTACCTGAGGGACGACTGGGACCGTGACTGGGGCGGAGTGGAGCAGTACTCCCCGCTCGACCCCGACGCGAAGACCGCGGAGATCGACACCACCCGGATTCAGCGTTCGGGCATGTGGAACCCGGCGCCGATCATCACGGCCTACTGAGCGTCGGTGACGCGCCCCTGAGCCGGGCGCGTCACCGATCACCTCAGAGTTCGAATTCCGCCGGAGCGATGCCGACGGCGAAACAGGCGTCGCGCACCACGTTTCGCTCGTGCTGGTCGAAGTTGCCGTCGGCGCCACCGATGACGATGCCGATCTGGATGACGGCACGTGCCTGATCCTGCTTGGACTTCAGCTTCGCGATGGTGGCGGTGGCCTCGATCTTGCCGAACTCGAAATCGGACTGCAGCTTGCTGCAGTACCAGTCGAACTTCTGGCTCAGCTCGTCCGACGGGAACACACTCAGCGCCTCGTTGCTGGTGATCAGCGCCGCAGTCTTCTGACGCTCGGACGGGTCGATGGTCCCGTCCGCCGCGGCGATGAGGGCGCACATGGCCATGCTGGCGTTGGCGAACTCCTTGTTCTGGAACTGTGCCGTCTTGGTCTTGAGCTGGCCGTTCATCTCGAACGCCTTTGCCTTCAGCTGATCCCAGAAAGCCATTGGACTCCTTCTTCGTGTGCCCACGCACGGTGCGTGTGGTGTCCAATTTGCCAGGTTTCACCCGAGGGCGTCGCCGCGGTCGGTCTACCAGCGCAGTCACAGGAATCCGCCGCTAGGGCCGCAACGCCTGCAGGCCTCCCGTCGGCACGTGGATCCACCCCTCCCGTTCGGCAATGGCGCGGTCGTCGCCCTCGGGTAGCGCTGTGCAGCCGACGGCCGCTGCCCGCGCGATGACGGCGGCCAGCACGGCGTCGAGAGCATCGTCCGATTCGCGGCAGATCGGCTGGAATGCACCGAGATCCATCCAGTCCGCGGCCGCCAGGAGCGCGTCGACCAACTCCCCCAGCGTCACCCGATTCTGCGCGCTCTTGTATCCGCGCGACACCAGGCCCCAGGTGCGCAGCGCGGCCGCCGGATACGCCTCGACCACGCGGCCGTCGACGCGTCCGACATCGACGCCGAGGTCACCGAGTTCCGCGAGGATTCCGGCGCAGCGTAACGCGACGTGCGCGATGAGATCGGCCGACACACTGAGCGGGGATATCCCCGTCGCGGCTTGCACCACGAGGTCGGTGCGTCGCTTGGTCAGCGGTCGACGCCCGTCGCGGTTGGCGAGACCGTTGGCCGCGGACAGTCGGCCGGCGTGGTGCTCGGACACCATCCGGACGAACGCGTCGGGCCAGCCGAACGGTGCATCGATACCGGTCCTGTCGCACGCCAGCACGGCCTCGATCACGGCGTCGTTCCCGGCTCCCAGCCGGACGGACTCGACGCGGGCCACACCGCCGGACCAGTCGATGATCGCCAGGGCGGTCTTCTTCGGTTCGGCCGCCAGGTCGACTCCCACGGTACGCATCGACCCAGGCTAGTCCGACCTGCTGAATCAGAATAAGTGATGCAACACATCAGTTAGTTGTTCTGTACAGATTCACTGCCTCCGACCATTGTGGTCTCCACTACTCGACCTAGAAGTGGCGCACTTGCGCCGTTCGGAGGATTGATGCCCGACACCCACGTCGCCCCGATGCTGGAGAAGCACACCATCGGGTTCGTCCCGGAATCCGATCGCCACGGCAAGGTTCGCGATCTGTTCACGCTGTGGTTCGGCGGCAACCTCGCCCCGCTACCGATCGTGACCGGTGCCCTCGGCCCCAGCCTGTTCGGACTCTCGCTGTGGTGGAGCCTCGTCGCATTCGTCGTCGGACATCTCGCCGGGGGCGCCCTGATGGCGTTGCATTCGGCGCAGGGACCCCAGATGGGGATCCCCCAGATGATCCAGAGCCGCGGACAGTTCGGCACGTTCGGGGCGCTCATCATCGTGGTGATCGCCGCCGTGATGTATCTCGGCTTCTTCTCGTCGAACATCGTCCTGGCCGGCCAGTCGATGCACGGGATCGTGAACGGCATACCCGTGGACGTGGGGATCGTGGCCGGCGCTCTCGGCTCCGCCGTCATCTGCGTCATCGGCTACCGGTTGATCCACATCCTCAACCGCATCGGAACCTGGGTCCTCGGAATCGGAATCCTGGTGGGCTTCTTCGCCATCCTCACCGGCGACCTGCCGTCGGACTTCCTCACGCGGGGCGACTTCAACTTCGCCGGTTGGCTGGCCACCGTGTCACTCGGCGCGCTCTGGCAGATCGCGTTCGCGCCCTACGTGTCCGACTACTCGCGGTACCTCCCCAAGGACGTCGGCGTGCCGTCGACGTTCTGGGCGACATACCTCGGCTGCACCCTCGGCTCGTTCCTCGCCTTCGCGTTCGGTGCGGTCGTCACGCTCGCCGCACCGATCGGCATGGGCACCATGGACGGCGTCAAGGCGACGACGGGAAGCCTCGGCAGCATCATGCTGGTGCTGTTCCTGCTCAGCGTCATCAGCCACAACGCGCTGAACCTGTACGGCGCCGTCCTCGCCATCATTACGTCCGTCCAGACATTCCGCGCCCGCTGGATTCCGACCGCCCGCGCCCGGGTGATCCTCTCGACGATCATCCTCGTCGCGGCCTCCGTCGTCGCCATCGCGCTGTCGGCCGACTTCGTGTCGCACTTCGTCGATCTGGTGGTCGTGCTTCTCGTCGTGCTGGTGCCGTGGACGGCGATCAACCTCATCGACTTCTACCTCATCCACAAGGGCGTCTACGACCTCGAGTCGATCTTCCGCTTCGACGGCGGCATCTACGGCCGCTTCAACTGGACGGCCGTCACCGCCTACCTGCTCGGCATCGTCGTCCAGATTCCGTTCATGGCCACGTCCCTCTACACGGGGCCCGTGTCCGCGTTCCTCGGCGGCGCCGACCTGTCCTGGGTCGCCGGGCTGGTGGTGACCGGGCCCATCTACCTGCTCCTCGCGCGGCGCGGCTCGACCGGAGCGAAGACCACCTCCGGCGCCACACCTGTGCCCGCCCGGCAGTAGTCCCCGAACACCGCACCGCCCGAGCCTGTTACAGGCTCGGGCGGTCTGCGTGGTGACCGCCCCTGTCCGCTCGGGCAGGATTCGCCGTTGTCCACCACCCGGCGGTGCCTGCTCGTTAGGGTCGAAAAAAGAGACCGTTCCGCCGGAGAGAGAGTTGTCGCAGATGTCCAATTTCCCGGGCCTCACCCACGTCGCGATCACCGTGTCCGACCTACCGGCCAGCACCGCCTGGTACACCGCACTGTTCGGATCGGCCCCCGTCCTCGACGAGGACGAGGAATCGGGGACCTTCCACCACACGGTGTTCGCGCTCGACGGCGGCATGCTCTTCGGCCTGCACACGCACCCCGACGCCGGCGCTTCCGCACGATTCGACGAACGGCAGGTCGGACTCGACCACATCGCGTTCCAGTGTTCCCCCGACGCACTGCCCCGGTGGGTGGAGCGGCTCGATGCCCTCGGCATCGAGCACGGGGGCATCAAGACAGCGCACTACGGTTCGGGCATCTCGTTCCGTGACCCCGACAACATCGCGCTCGAATTCTTTGCCCCACCCGTGAGTACTTCTTAACGTCGGGCGGTTAACAAGTACTCACGGGCGGCGGAGCCGCAGGCGTCGAGCAGTGTCAGGGCGAGGGCCAGCGCGCCGTCGACGGCCGCCCGGTCTGCAGCGGGCGCGGCGCTGGCCGCGGCGAACTCGGCCTGATGGTTGACCGCGGGCGCCGAGTCGATTCCGATATAGGGGTGGATCGCGGGAATCACCTGCGAGACGTTGCCCATGTCGGTGGAGGCCCGGTTCATCAGCGAGTCCGCGCCGGTGCGGAACACGCGGCCCAGTCCCTCCGCGTGCCGGACGTACGACGCGAGCAGCGCCTCGTCGGTGCGGAACTCCGAGTACGGTTCGCTTTCCGGGGCGATGGTCAGTTCACAGCCGGTTGCGACGGCGCCGGCCTCGAAGCAGCGGGCCACGCGGGGCTCGATGCGGGCCAGTTCCTCCAGCGTCTCCGCGCGCACGTACCAGCGACCTTCGGTGCGCTGGGGAATGGCGTTGGGCGCCTCTCCCCCGCGGGTCATCATTCCGTGCACTCGCGTGCTCGACGGAAGCTGTTGGCGGAGCAGCCCGATGGCGACCTGCGCCACCGTGAACGCGTCGGCCGCGTTGACACCCCGTTCGGGGTACGCCGCGGCGTGTGCCGCCTTGCCGTCGTACCGGATGTGGCTGTGGGACACCGCGTACGGTTCGGCCCGGGCGACGTCGACCGGGCCGGGGTGGGCCATGACGGCGGCATGGACGCCCTCGAACGCACCGCGTTTCAGCATGTCGATCTTGCCGCCCCCGCCTTCCTCGGCGGGGGTGCCGAGCACCGACAGGGTGATGCCGAGGTCGTCGACCAGCGGGGCGAGGGCCAACGCCGTCCCCACCGAGATGGCGGAGATGACGTTGTGCCCGCACGCGTGTCCGAGCCCGGGGAGCGCGTCGTATTCCGCGCAGACCGCGAGGTGCAGCGGTCCGGAGCCGACGTGTGCGCGGAACGCAGTGGGCAGTCCGACGTACTGCTGCTCGACCGTGAAACCGGCGTCCGAAAGCACCCCGGCCACCCGGACGCACGAGCGTTCCTCCTCCCACGCGACCTCGGGGTGGGCGTGGAGGTCGTGCGACAGAGCCAGGATCCGGTCTTCCGCCCTCCTGGCTCCGTCACGAACCGCGGCGTCGGCGCTCACAGGTCCCCCGGCACGCCGTAGGACGGGGCGGCCGTCGGGTCGACACCGCGCACCCGGTAGTCCCGCTTCTGCGGTTCCCACACCGTCCACAGCCGGCGCAGTTCGCCGACCGGGTCGTCGTGCCAGTCGACGCGCAGATCGGTGACGGGCCAAGGCACGTCCTCGACCACCTGGACTCCCGCCGAGTGCACGGGCCCCGCCTCCCCGCCCGCGGTGACGGCCGCGGTGAGTCCGTCGAGCAGTCTGCCCTCGAACGTCGGGGCGGTACTCGACACGTAGCCGAACAGCAGCGACCGGATGACGCCTTCGTCGCGAAGCATGTTGCCGGCGACGGCGGCGCCGTTGCCCTGCGCGCTGCTGTGGATGCCCAGCGTCTGCGCGCCCGAGTGCACCGCGGTGCCGCCGTCCGCATCGACGATGACGACCTGGCGGTAGTCCGGGAACTTCTCCTGCGCGAGTGCGGTTTTCAGTGCGGTCTCCGCGTTCGCACCCGAGGCGAGTGCGTCGAGACCGATCGGCCCCAGCTGCGGGTTGGTCACGTTCTGGGAGGCGACGACGCCGACCCCGGACCGCACGTGCAGGCAGCGTGCGGCCACGGCGGGGCTCGAGGAGCAGACGACCATCCCGAACGCGCCCCCGGGATCACGGGCGACGAGTGAGAACGTCATGAGCTGATCACGGCCGTCGCGTCGATCTCGACGAGCCATTCGGGCCGGGCGAGGGCGTCGACGACGATGCCGGTGGACACCGGGTGCACGCCCTTCAGCCAGCGTCCGACCACTCGGTAGACGGTCTCGCGGTACCGGACGTCCACCAGGTAGATGGTGACCTTGACGACGTCCTCCAGCCGGCTGCCCGATTCCTTCAGCAGCATCGCGATGTTCGCCATCGCCTTCTCGGCCTGGGCCTCGACGTCGCCGATTCCCACCGACTCCCGGGTGTCGAGGTCCTGTCCGATCTGCCCGCGGAGATACACGACTCCGCCGGCGACGACGGCCTGGGCGAGGTCGTTGTCGAGGTTCTGTTCCGGGTACGTGTCGCGGGTGTTGAACGAGCGGATGCGGGTGTGGGTGGTCATGCCGCACCTCCGTCGACGTTGTCCGACAGTCCCGCTGCGGCCTTGACCAGCCCGAGCGGACCGTCGAAGTCGAAGTTGCGGTAGACGGCGGCGAGCTGCGCGAAAGGCGGCGACTGGGCGAAGAGCTGGAACGTCAGGCGATGTCCCGCGTAATCGCTGTTGAGCAGGTCGCGGGCGAACGCGAGGAGCTTGCGACGGTCGTCGGCCACCCAGTTGTCGTTGATGGAGTAGAACTTCTCCAGCCACGGCGCGACGTCGGGGTCGGCGAACGTGGCGGCGTCCGGGGTGATGCAGATCTGGCCGCCGCACAGCTCGCGGGCGATGTGCATCATCGCGGGCAGCTGGCTGAGCGCCATCACCCGGCCGGTGTAGAGCAGGGACTGGTTGGGCATGAGCAGGCCGCCGGGGCTGGGCTCGGCGAGGGAGATGGCCGCGGTGAGGTGGGCGTTGATCGTCTCCCGGTAGCAGGCGAGCTGAGCGAGCTTCTCCTGCACCGCCTGCTGCTTCTCGAGCCCGCTCTGCTTGACGTTCCAGAGTGCGGATCCGATCATCAGATCGGCGAGGTGCAGGGTGCGTTGCACGAACGGGAATGCGCTGTAGCGGTGCAGGGTGGAGCGGATGAACGTGGCCGCCCGAGTGTGCCGGTAGAACAGCACGTCTTCCCAGGGGATCTCGACGTTGTCGAACACGACGAGGGACTCGACCTCGTCGACGCGGTTGGCGAGCGGGTAGTCGGCGGACGGCGCACGGCCGGCGAACCCGTTGCGGGAGATGTACTTCAGCCCCGGCGCACCCATGTCGAGCACGAATCCGACGGCGTAGTCGGACAGTTCGCTGTTGCCCCAGTTGGCGATGGTGGGTTTGGTGAACGCCTGGTTGGAGTAGGCGGCGGCGGTCTCGTACTTCGCGCCGCGCACGACGATGCCGTTGTCGGTCTCCTTCACGACGTGCAGGAGCATGTCGGGGTCCTGATCTTGCGGCGCCTTGGACCGGTCGCCCTTGGGGTCGGTGTTCGCCGACACGTGGAACGGGTCCTCCCGGACCGACCGGTCCAGGTGGCGGCGGATGTTCTCCGAGAATCGCGGGTCCACCTCGTTGAGGACGTCCTGGCCGTCGAACAGCGACCACATCTCACCGATGGTCTCGTCACCGACGCGGGTGACCACGCCCCGGGTGTCCTCGAGTACCAGGTCGACGGCGGCGCGCTTGTCGAGCCAGTCCTGCTGCGTGCGGGGAAGCTTGTTGGCGATGGCGTTGCGTTCGCCGGATTCGGGATCGACGTAGGTCATCGCGTCCTGCGTGGCCTCGTCGTGTGCGAGGTCGTAGATGCGTGCCCGCACGTCGACGATCGGCTTGAACATGGGATGGTTGGCCACGTCCTTGACGCGTTCCCCGTCGACCCAGACCTCGCGGCCGTCCCTGATGGACTCCCTGTATTCGTCTCCGGTGCGGATCATTTCGTGCTCCTGGTCCTCGGCGCGGGGTGTGCGTCCGGGTAGTCGGGGAAGGTGGAAGGTTCGAACGCTGCGGGCTTGCTGTAGGTGTGGGAGGCGTACACGAGCGGTTCACCGGGGTGCGCCTCCACGGCGGCGACGCGCCCGATGTAGACGCGGTGGGTGCCGGCCTCGATGACGTCGTGGACGGTGCAGTCGAACGACGCGATCGCGTCGTGGACGCGGGGTGAGCCGGATTCGGCCACGGTCCAGTGCCCGCAGGTGAAGTCCCACCGCTGCTTGCCGGGCCAGGGGCGGCCGGCGAAGGTGTCGGCGACGTGATCGTGCTGGGTGGCAAGCACATTGACGCAGAAGACGCCGTTCTCGGAGATCGCGTCGTTGACCGGGCTTCGTCCGTGCAGGCAGACCAGCACCAGCGCCGGGTCGGCCGAGACGGAGCACATCGCGCTCACGGTCTGCGCGGCGCGCCCGCCGCGGCCGTCGGTCGCGACGACGGTGACTCCGGTGGCGACGGCGCCCATGGCCGCGACGAAGTTGACGGTCGAGCTGTCCGGCATCGGTGCGGCCACCGATGTTCGGGCCGTCGTTTCGACGGCTGCGTGACGGTCAGCGATCGGCATGACGGGCTCCTTTCTGTGTGCGGTGAGCGAGGAGTTCGTGCCGTTGCACCAATCTTGAGGTGCCCGGTGAAATCTGTACAACACAGATAAGTGGCGCACTGCATAAGGAAAAGTGATGAAGTGGGAACCGATGCCGATCACGGCTTCGACCAGGGATAATTCCCTACATCAGCCGATGCGGACGGGGACGATCATGACGCCACTGCAACGCTATATCGCCGAAGAGATCGCGATCGACCATGCCGACGGGCTGCTGTCCCGCCGGGAGGCGTTGCGAAGACTCGGACTCATCGGCCTCGGCGTGGCGGCGGCGTCTTCGCTGCTCGCCGCGTGCGCCACCGACAGCGACGAGTCGCCGACCTCGGCGCCGGTGACGCCGGGCGGGGCGACGCCGCCGCCACCGGGAGCGGCCGAGGCCGTCGAGACCGAAGCGGTCACGTTCCCCGGCCCGGACGGCCGGGTCCTGCAGGGCGCGTGGGCCGACGCCGCCGCGCCCCGCGGAACGGTCCTCGTCATACACGAGAACAAGGGCCTGACCGACCACATTCGTTCGGTGGCAGGCCGATTCGCGGGTGCCGGTTACTCCGCGCTCGCCCTCGACCTGCTCTCGGAGGAGGGCGGGACCGCGACGTTCACCGATCAGGCGCAGGCCACCGCCGCGCTGGCCACCGTGCCGCCGGCACGCTTCGTCGCCGACATGAAGGCCGGGATCGACGAACTCGGGCGTCGGGTGCCGGACGGGAAGATGGCGGCGGTGGGGTTCTGCTTCGGCGGCGGGATGGTGTGGCGACTCCTCGCGTCCGGCGAGCCGCGGCTGGCGGCGGCGGTCCCCTTCTACGGTCCCCTGCCCGAGGGCGCCGACTTCTCCGGGTCGAAGGCCGCGGTCCTCGCCATCTACGCGGAATTGGACGCCCGGGTGAACGCGTCCCGCGACGCCGCGGCCGCCGCACTCGCGAAGGCGGGGCTACCGCACGAGATCGTCACGGTTCCGGGTGCCGATCACGCGTTCTTCAACGACACCGGGCCCCGCTACAACGCGACCGCGGCAGCCGAGGCCTACGAACGTGTCCTCGCCTGGTTCGGCGAATACCTGGGGTGAGGCGGGCGCATCAGCAGTGCGGCCACGAGGAAGCAGACGGCGCCCACGAACGTGCCCAGATCGGCGATCGTCGCGTTCTTCAGCGCGTCGGTGCCGGGCACGATGTACGCGCCCACCGCGGACACCCCGAACGCTATAGACCCGATCATGTTCAGCCAGGTGCTGCGCCAGTTGCGGGCATGCGGATCCCACAGCTTGTCGGTTTCGGTGGTGGCCACCACCGCCAGACCGCTGGCGACGAGGAACGCCGTCGACCCGAAGAGGTCGGGACGCCACCCCCACACCCGGTCCTGTTCGACGGTGAGGCTCTGGATCAGCACGACCCCGGTACTCACGTTGAACAGCAGGGTGCCGACGAACTGGATCAGCGCCGCCCACCAGTCGTAGCGTTCGACCGTCGCGGATTCCTCCCCGGGCACCGGCCTCCCGCTGAGCCGCAACTGGATGAATCCGGCGGTGGTGAAGAACAGCGACCCGACGAAGTAGGTGATGTTGTCGATCTCGGGGCCGACCGCCTGCCCGTACACCCGCGTGGCCGCCATCCCGAACAGGAAGGAGCCGATGACGAATCCCCAGGACTCCCGGCGCAGCCGGAGCGTTCGGCGAGGTGCGGACGAGGTGTGGTCACTCGACACCGTGACGTCACCCCCCTGACCGGTCGGCAAGGTCTCAGACTCTCCGAAGACACGCACCGGGTCAAGGTCGGACGCCGAAATTCGGCTGCGAGTCCACGTGGGGTGTGCCAGTGTCGGGACATGACGACGACCACCGCCGGCATCACGATCAGAACGGCGACCGAACAGGACTGGCCGAAGATCACCCTGCTCAACGAGATCTGCTTCGTGACGCCGCAGACCGAGGAGTTCACCGCCCACTGGAAGCAACTCGTCAGCGGCGCGCCGCCGATCATCGCGCTCGACGAGGACTCGGTGGTCGGCGCCACCATGGACATCCCCATGACCGTCACCGTTCCCGGTGGCGAGGGCGTTCCCGCGGCGGGTGTCACCGCGGTGACGGTCGCGCCCACCCATCGACGCCGCGGACTCCTTCGCGCGCTCTACGCCGAACATCACGCCCGCATCCGGACGTCGAGTGTCCCGCTGTCACTCCTCACGGCCAGTGAGGGCGGGATCTATGGACGCTTCGGGTACGGACCCGCGACCGTCGAGACCACGTCGAGCATCGACCGCCGGTTCGCCGTGCCGCACCCGAAGGCACCGGACCCGGGTGGTGTGCGGATGGTCCATCCGGCGGAGGCCCGGGTGGCGTTCACCGACGTCTACGACCGCTGGCAACGGGTGACCCCGGGGGCGCAGGTCCGGCCCGGGATCGTGTGGAATCGGATCTTCGCCGACCGCGAGAGCGAGCGCGGCGGCGGCACAAGCCTGTTCGGGCTCGTGCACCACGACGGCTACGTGCTCTACCGTCGCGTGTCCGGCGACAGCGGAACCGTCGCCCGGGTGGAGGAGATCCGCACGGTCACGCGGGACGCGCACGCGGCGTTGTGGCGGGCACTGCTCGGCCTGGACCTCGTGCGCCGCATCGAGGCACACCTCACCCCCGAGGACCCGCTGCCGTATCTGCTGACCGACGGCCGGCTGGTGCGCACCACCTCGCGCCACGACGAGCTGTGGGTCCGGATCATGGACGTGCCCGCCGCGCTCGAGGCCCGCAGGTACCGAACAGACGTCGACGTCGTGATCCAGGTCGACGACGGATTCCTGGACGCCGGTGGGCGGTTCGCGCTGACCGTGCGGGACGGCACCGCGATGTGCACCCCGACCGACTCCGCCCCGCAGGTGGTGCTCGACCTGGACGTGCTGGGCAGCCTGTATCTCGGCGCCCACCGGGCACGCACGTTCGCGGCCGCGAACCGGCTGCAGGCTGCGGACCCCGACGTCCTCGACCGTGTCGATCACGCCTTCGGCGCCGACCGCGACGCCCAGATGGGGTGGCCGTTCTAGCGGCCCGAACCGGCCTGTTTCGCGAACACCGCCCGCGCCCGTTCGGCGACGGCCCGGGCCCGCGCCGTGCTCCGCACACCCTTCAGCCGGGCGAGCACCACGGGCAGGCCGGGAACGTCGTCGGCAATCGGCAGCGTCGCGACGCGTCCGCCGTCGTAGGTCCGGCCCTCGGCGGGCCGCTGGTTGAGGATCGAGAAGCCGTGGCCGCGGGCGACGAGCCCGCGCACCGTTTCGTAGCTCGCGGATCGGTACCGGACCACCGGCGTGACCCCCGCCGCGGACAGCATCGCCAGGAAGTAGTCGCGGCTGCTCGGCAGGTCCAGCAACACCATGGGTTCGCCTTCGAGCTCGGCGAGCGTGATCGCGTCGTGCCCGGCCAGCCGGTGGTCGGGCGGAAGGATGACGTGCGGTCGGGCGACCCCGAGCGTCTCCGTCTCCATGTCGTCGCCCAGCGCGAGGTCGTACGTCAGGGCCAGTTCCGCGGTGCCGTTGCGCAGCGCCGCCCGCACCGCCTCCGCCTGCGTCTCGACCACCTCGACCTCCAGGTCGGGGTGCTGATCACGCAGGTCCGAGATCAGTGTCGGGAGGATGAACGGGGTGAGGGTGACGAAGCAGGCCAGGCGCACCGTTCCCCGGACGTTGTCCTCGTGGCCGCGGGCCGCGTCGAGAACCTCACCGAGGTGGGCGAGGACGCTGCGGGTGTCGCGGAGCATCTCCTCCCCCGCCGCGGTGAGGACCAGTCCGCGGGACCGTTGCCGGATGAAGAGCTGAGTGCCGATCTGGTGCTCGAGTTGGGAGATCGCCGAGGAGACCGCCGACTGCGCGACCATCAGTTCGTCGGCTGCCTTCGTCATGCTGGAGAAGTTCGCGGCCTCGACGAAATACCTGAGCTGGGTGAACGTCACGTCGGGTCGTCGTTGCATGCGCTCTCCTCGGGATCTGAGGCCACCAGGATTGCAGGTCTCCGACCGGGGAGCCACCCACGACACACGCGGCGGCCGCGACACCGTCAGCGGACGTCGGCCTTCACGAGGCCGGGATCCGGATCCGATCCGGGGCCGTCCTCCCGGGCGGGGCGCGGGCCGCTCGCGGACCGCACGGACTTGCCGCGCACGTATCCGACGGCGCCGAGGAGCGCGAGCCCGGCCAGCGTTCCGAGGGTGAACAGTTCGAACGTCCCCTGGCTCACTCCCCAGATCTCCTCGAAGTCGTAGTCCAGGCCGAACACCGATTCCAGGGTTCCGGGGAAGACGGCCACCCAGGAGCCGAGCAGCACCCATGTGAAGCAGAGGATGCCGAGCACGCGGAAGCCCGCGTTTGCGGTGGGAACCCGGAAGGGCCGCACGACGTCCGGGAATCGTGTGCGCAGGCGAACCGCCGAGGGGATGACGATCAGGTAGCTCAGCAGGAACGTCGAGATCGAGATGGTGAGCACGACCGCGAAGATGGAACCGCCGGAGCCGGTGATCTGCATGGCCGCGATCATGAAGACGGTGGCGACGAGTCCGGACAGGAAGTTGACGCGCACCGGCGTTCCGAGACGCGGGTGGAAGCGGCTGAAGAACCCGCCGAAGAACGCGCCGTCGGCCGCGGCCATGGCCTGCATGCGGTCGCTGATGATCATCCACGCCGCGCCCTGGGTCATCAGGATGACCGCGAAGATCACCCCGGTCACGGTGAGCATGGCGGGTGCGGCGGGACCGTAGACGCTGTACACGGTCGCGACCGCCTCGAGAAGTCCGCCGACACCGGTGATGTCGTCTGCGGGGACGACGAGCAGGATGGCGAAGATCGGGAGCAGGTAGGACGCGGCCGCGATGGCGCAGGCGCGGGCGATCGAGATCGGGACGTCGCGGGCGGGGTTCTTCATCTCCCCGGCGGCGCTGTTTCCGGATTCGAACCCGAGGTAGGAGAACAGCAGCAGCGGCGTCACGCCGAGGAGCCCGGTCAGGGTGGGGCTGAAGTCGCCCGCCGAGATGCCGGCGAATCCGTTCTTCGCGGCGTAGATGCCGGTGGTGACGAGGAAGAAGAGCAGGAAGACGATCTTGAGGAACGCGCCGACCGTCGGAATCCATTTGCCGCGAGCCAGACTCACGACGGCCGCGAGCACCGCCAGCCAGATGAAGACCACTTTAAACAGGTAGTCCGTCACCGATCCTTCCTCGAACGCGGTGACGTAGTGGTTCCAGGTCTCCGCGGCGATGAACGCCATGGACCCGCCGACCCACACCGGCTGGGTCACCCACGTCAGCAGCGATGCGAGGGCGGCGAGGGGCCGGCCGAACGCTCTCCGGACCCACACGTACACACCGCCCTCGCCGGTGAACGTGCTGCCGATCTCGGCGAAGATGAGGCCGTACGGCAGCAGGAAGAACACCGCGAGAACCAGTGCCCAGGTGAATGTCTCCGCGCCGAAGGTGGAGACCTGACCGAGAACCTCGACCGACACCACCGCCGCGACGATGAGGAAGACGATGTCGAAACGGCCGAGTGACTTCTGGAGATGTTGCGTCTGTTCGTCCGCCAGGGCGGTGGGGGTGTTGTCGCTCATCGATGTACCTCGTTGCTGGAGCCGATGGGAATGTGCTTGCGCGCTGCCGGTTTTCAGTCGGCCGGTTTCAGTCGGCGCGGTAGACGGTCCGCCCCTCCACCATGTCGGCGGCGCCGAAGATGCACCCTGTTTCAGCGGCTGCGGTCGAATCTGTGGTCATGACGTCTCTCTCGTTGCAGTGATGCCGGTCACTACTCTCGTCCGCACCCAGTAAATCTGTACAGCACAAAGATCCGGGGTACTGCATCAGTTCTCCAGATGCCGACGCCACCACGGTGGCATCTGAAAAACTGATGCAGTGGCACGAAAAGATCCTGTTGACTGTTGTGGTCGCGCGGACCGACGATTCTGGCACTGCACGAACCGAACAGCGTGAGGAACCCACCGTGCGTGATCCGCGATACGACATCCTTTTCGAACCGGTCAAGATCGGACCGGTCACCGCCCGCAACAGATTCTTCCAAGTCCCGCACTGCAACGGCATGGGCTACCGCGACCCCTCCGGGGAGGCGTACATGCGGCGCGTCAAGGCCGAGGGCGGCTGGGCCGTCGTCTGCACCGAGCAGGTCGAGATCCACCCCACCTCGGACATCGGCCCGTTCATCGAACTGCGGCTGTGGGACGACCAGGACCTGCCTGCCCTGACCAGGATCTCCGAGAAGATTCACGAGGGCGGCTCCCTCGCAGGCATCGAGCTCGCCCACAACGGCCTGAACAGTCCCAACCTGATCAGCCGCGAGACCCCGCTCGGCCCGCAGAATCTGCCCGTCGTCTCCTGGAACTACGACCCCGTCCAAGCCAGGGCGATGACCAAGTCGGATATCGCCGACCTCCGGCACTGGCACAAGGAGGCGGTCCGCCGATCCCTGAAGGCCGAATACGACATCGTCTACGTCTACGCCGGGCACGCGATCGGCGGCTTGCACCACTTCCTGTCCCGCCGCTACAACAACCGGTCGGACGTGTACGGCGGCAGCCTGACCAACCGGGTTCGCCTGCTCCGCGAGATCCTCGAGGATTCGCGTGAGGTCGCCGACGGGAAGGCCGCCGTGGCGTGCCGCATCTCGGTCGACGAACTCCTCGGCGACGAAGGAATCACCCGCAGCGAGATCGAGGACGTGATCGGCCTGCTCGGCGAGATCCCCGATCTGTGGGACTTCGTGCTGGGCAGCTGGGAGGACGACTCCGTCACCTCGCGGTTCGGTCCCGAGGCGGAGCAGGAACCGTATGTCCGCGGGCTGAAGCAACTCACCACGAAACCCGTCGTCGGCGTCGGCCGCTTCACCTCGCCCGACACGATGCTGCACCAGGTCAAGAGCGGCATCCTGGACTTCATCGGGGCGGCCCGCCCCTCGATCGCCGACCCGTACCTTCCCCGCAAGATCGAGGAGGGGAACCTCGAGGACATCCGGGAGTGCATCGGTTGCAACATCTGCGTGTCCGGTGACTTCACGATGTCCCCGATCCGCTGCACCCAGAACCCGACGATGGGCGAGGAGTTCCGGCGCGGCTGGCACCCGGAGCGGATCAAGGTCCGCTCGACCGATTCGAACGTCCTCGTCGTCGGCGCCGGCCCCGCCGGACTCGAGGCGGCTCGCGCGCTCGGGCAACGCGGCTACCACGTCAGCCTCGCCGAGGCGAGCAGGCAACTCGGCGGCCGTGTGACCCGCGAGTCCAAGCTGCCCGGCCTGTCCGCGTGGATCCGCGTGGTCGACTACCGCGAACAGCAACTCCGCAAGCTCCCCGACGTCGACGTGTTCATGGAGAGCGAGATGACCGCGGACGACGTCATCGAGAACGACTTCCATCACGTGGTCGTCGCCACGGGCTCGCACTGGCGCCGCGACGGCGTCGGCCGGTGGCACACCCACGCCGTCCCCGTCGACGAGCACGCCGACGTCCTGACCCCCGACGACGTGATGGCGGGGCTCCGCCCCCGGGGCAACAAGGTCGTGCTCTTCGACGACGACCACTACTACCTAGGCGCGGTCGTCGCCGAACTCCTCGCGAAGGAGGGATTCGACGTCACCCTGATCACCCCGGCCGCGCACGTGTCGCAGTGGACGACGAACACCATGGAAGTGGTCCGAATCCGCAAGCGAATCATCAAGGCCGGCGTGCACGTTCAGGTGAACCGCGCCGTCACCGCGGTCACCCCCCAGGGCGTCCGCACCGTGTGCGCGTTCACCGGCGACGAGCAGTTCGTCGACGCCGACAGCGTCGTCCTCGTCACCGCCAGACTCCCGCAGGACGGGTTGTTCCACGAACTGCAGTCCCGCGAATCCGAATGGGCCGACGCCGACCTGCGCAGTGTCCGCGGCATCGGCGACGCCTGGGCGCCGTCCACCATCGCGGCGGCGGTCTGGTCCGGGCACCGGTACGCCGAGGAACTGGACGAACCACCCGCCCCGGGTCCGGTCGCCTTCCGACGCGAAGTCACCGGACTGTCCATCGAACCCGTCGAGAAATTCTCCGTCGCCCCGCTCGCCACCGCACAGAACTGAGGAACACCATGACCGCAGTGCACCCGATCCCGACCGACGCCCGGAACATCGCGGCGATGACACCCAGCGCCTACGTCACCGCGGACACGCTCCAGGCAGGCGATCCGAAGGAACACGAAATGGTCCACCTGAGCAGCGGGGACGAGAAGTTCACCATCGGCTCGTGGCGTGCGGAGCCGTATCGCGAGTACATCGAGTCGTACCCGGGCGACGAATACACCCGGGTGCTGGAGGGTTCGGTGACGTTGACAGCGGACGACGGCGTCGCACACACCTTCGGACCCGGCGACGCGTTCACCCTGACCAAGGGGTGGCGCGGCGAGTACCGCGTCGACGAGCCCCTGCTCAAACAGTTCGCCATCTATGTTCCCTGAGCGCACACCACCACTTTCGAGCCCGAGGGATGACGATGCCTGATCCGACCACACTCGCCGACTGGACCCGGCTCGCCGCGACGATCACGCTGCGCCGGGAGCTTTTCATCGACGGCGCGTTCCGTCCCGCCAAGTCGGACGAGACGTTCGACTCGATCAACCCGGCCACCGGTGAGCTGCTGGCACGGGTGGCGGCCGCCGACGCCCCGGACGTCGACGCCGCGGTACGGTCTGCGCGCGAGGCGTTCGACTCGGGCGTCTGGTCGCGGAGCCCGGCGTCCCACCGCAAGCGGGTCCTGCTCCGGCTCGCCGAGCTGATCCTCGAACACCGGCACGAGCTCGCCCTGCTCGACTCCCTCGACATGGGCAAGCTCGTGGTGGAGGCGCTGACCGTCGACGTCCCCTCGGCCGCCGAGCTTTTCACGTTCTACGCCGAGGCCCTCGACAAGATCGGCGGGGAGATCGCGCCCACCGATCCCGGGAGTCTCGCGCTCGTCTCCCGTGAACCCCTCGGGGTCGTCGGGGCGGTGGTCCCGTGGAACTTCCCCCTCGACCTCGCGGTGTGGAAACTGGCGCCGGCCCTCGCGGCCGGCAACAGTGTCGTCCTCAAACCCGCCGAGCAGGCTCCGCTGTCGGTGCTGCGGCTGGCCGAGCTCGCCGCCGAGGCGGGGCTGCCCGATGGCGTCCTGGGTGTCGTCCCGGGGCTCGGCGCCACCGCCGGGGCGGCGCTGGGCCTGCATCCCGACATCGACGTAGTCGCCTTCACCGGCTCGACCGAGACCGGGAAACGGTTCCTCCGGTATGCGGCGGACTCGAATCTGAAGCAGGTCTGGCTCGAATGCGGAGGCAAGAGTCCCAACCTGGTCTTCGCGGACGCCGACCTCGACGACGCGGTGGAGAAAGCCGTCTTCGGTGCGTTCTACAACCAGGGTGCGGTGTGCTCGGCCAACTCCCGGTTGCTGGTCGAGGAGTCGGTGGCCGAACAGGTGACCGAGGCCCTCGTCCGCCGGGCGTCGTCGATCCGCCCCGGCAATCCGCTCGATCCCGCCTCCACGCTGGGCGCGATCGTCGACGAGAACCACGCTCGCACCGTGGCGGGGTTCATCGACCGCGCCCGGTCCGACGGCCGGGTGTTGCTGGGCGGCAACAGGACCACCGTCGACGGCCGCGGATCGTTCGTCGAACCGACGATCTTCGCGGACCTCGCACCCACGGCCGAGGTGGTGACCCAGGAGGTGTTCGGACCCGTCCTCACCGTCCAGACGTTCACCGACGAGGCCGACGCCGTCCGGATGGGCAACGACAGCATCTACGGGCTGGCCGCCTCGGTGTGGACCGAGAACCTGAACCGGGCGCACCGCGTCTCCGCGGCACTGCGGGCGGGAACCGTCTCCGTCAACACCGTCGACGCCATCAGCGCGCAGACCCCGTTCGGCGGGTTCAAACAGTCCGGGTTCGGCCGTGACCTCTCCCTACACGCGTTGGACAAGTACACCGGACTGAAGACGACGTGGATCCGGCTACGACAGTGAGCTCCCGACCTCGCCGGGCGAATGTACCCGTCGGCGCTGCCGAGGCGCCCGAAGGTACATTCGCCCCGAAACAGCACTTCATGGCGATACTTCTACGATTTCGCCGATCACCGTACGCAGGCTCGATGCGAGGGACTGGGGGTCGGTGCTTCGCATCTATTCGGAGGGCATCGCCGGCGGGCCGGCCACTTTCGACACCGAGACCCCGACGCGGTCGGAACTGGACGCGCGCTGGCTGGACGGCCACCGGTGGGTGGCCGAGGTGGACGGAACGGTCGCCGGGTGGGCGGCCCTGTCCCCCGTGTCCTCGCGGCGCGTCGGTGCTGGCCATGAACACCGGGTCCATCGCACTGCACCACGCGGTCGGCTACCGGACGGTCGGGGTGCGGCAACGCCTCGCGCAGATCGACGGCGTCTGGCACGACAGTGTGCTACTCGAGCGCCGCCGGGACACCTGACATTGCGACCACCCGGGGATACCGTGGAGGAATGCTCCCCGTCATCGATTTCGCCGAACTGGACACACCGGCCGGGCGGGAACGGCTGCGGGAGATCACCCATCACGTGGGGTTCTTCTACCTCGACGGGCACGGCGTCGACCGGGAGCTGCTCGATCGGGTATTCACCGTCGCCCGGGAGTTCTTCGCCCTGCCCGACGACTCCAAGCAGTCGATCGCGATGCTGAACAGCCCCCACTTCCGTGGCTACAATCGGGTGGGCGGTGAACTGACCAACGGCGAGACCGACTGGCGGGAACAGATCGACATCGGCCCCGAACGGCAACCGATCCCCGGCGCCGACGGCTACCTGAGACTGCAGGGTCCCAATCAATGGCCCGCGGACCTCCCCGACCTCGAGAAGACGATCGAGGCCCTGGACGCCGCGCTCACCGACGTCGGGATGCGGCTCCTGCGGCACTGGGCCGCGTCACTCGACGCCGATCCGGCGATCTTCGACGACGCCTTCGCGCACGCCCCCGCCACGCTGATCAAGGTCGTCCGCTACCCGGAACGGCCGAGCGCCGACCACACCGGCGAGCAGGGCGTCGGCGCCCACAAGGATTCGGGCGTACTGACGATGCTGCTCCTCGAACCCGGCTCGTCGGGACTCCAGGTCGAAACCGAGGACGGCGACTGGATCGACGCACCGGCCCGCGCCGGCTCGTTCGTGGTCAACATCGGCGAACTGCTCGAGGTCGCGACCGGCGGGTACCTCAGGGCCACCCGGCACCGGGTGCTCACCCCGGCCGGTGCGCCCGAGCGACTGTCGGTGCCGTACTTCCTCAATCCCGCTCTCGACGCCACGGTCCCGACCATCGAGCTGCCGCCGCACCTGGCCGAACGTGCCCGCGGCATCGAACTCGACCCGGCGAATCCGCTCTATCGCACGTACGGCGAGAACGCGTGGAAGAGCCGGACCCGCGCGCACCCCGACGTCTACGCCCGCTGGTATCCCGGCGAGGCGGAACCGGAGTAAACGCGCGCCGCCGCCGGGAGTATTGTTCCCGCAGTGTTGTTCCTGACCTCTCGGCGCTACGTCGACCTCCGCCTGCAGGCGAGCGCAATCTGTCCGCGCTCGCGCTGACGCACCTCTCCACTCAGGACTCTCTCTCGCCGTATCCGCCCCACCGGGCGACGTTCCACGGCCCCATGCGAAAGGCACACCCATGCCCAGTCCCGCGCTGTCCACGCGCGCCGAGAACACCTCTCGACGCCGGCTACCCCAGTGGGCCACCTCGTTCGGCCCCCAGATCGTCACCGGACTCGTCGTCGGCGTCATCCTCGGACTCGTCGCCCGCGCCATGCCCGTCGCCGCCGACGGCAACGAGAACTGGCTCGTCGGAACCGTCCACACCATCGGCTCCAGCTACGTGAAACTGCTTACCGTCGCGGTGATCCCGTTGGTGTTCACCGCCATCGTCAGTTCGATCGCCAACCTGCGCGAGGTGGCCAACGCCGCGCGCCTCGCCGTGCAGACGCTGCTGTGGTTCGCGATCACCGCGTTCATCGCCGTCGTCATCGGAATCGTCATCGGACTCGTCACCCAGCCCGGATCGCACACGACCGTCACCGGCGCCGGCAAGGAACCGGCCACCACCGGGTCGTGGTGGGCGTTCGTCACCGGCCTCGTACCCAGCAACTTCCTCGGCCTGAACGCCAAGACCACCCTCACCGAGGGCGCCGCCAGCACGTCGCTGAGTTTCAACGTGCTGCAGCTGCTCGTCGTCGCGGCCGCGATCGGCATCGCCGCACTGAAGGTCGGGGCAAAGGCCGAACCGTTCCTGCAGTTCAACGCGTCACTCCTCGCGATCGTGCAGAAGGTGCTGTGGTGGATCATCCGCCTCGCACCGATCGGGACCGCTGCGCTGATCGCGAACGCCGTCGCCACCTACGGCTGGGACGCCATCGGCTCGCTCGGCTGGTTCACCGCCGCCGTCTACATCGGCCTGGCCGTCGTGTTCCTCGTCGTCTACCCCGTCCTGATCCGCGCGCATGGACTGTCGGTGCGCGCCTTCTACTCCGGCGTCTGGCCCGCGACGCAGCTCGGCTTCGTGTCCCGTTCGTCGATCGGCACCCTGCCCCTCACCGAGCGGGTCACCGAACGCAATCTCGGTGTCCCCCGCGAGTACGCGTCGTTCGCGGTGCCGCTCGGGTCGACCACCAAGATGGACGGCTGCGCTGCCATCTATCCCGCGATCGCCGCGATCTTCGTCGCCGAGTTCTACGGTGTGCCTTTGTCGTTCACCGACTACCTGCTGATCATCGTCGTCTCCGTGATCGGATCCGCGGCCACCGCGGGCACCACCGGCGCGACGGTCATGCTCACGCTCACGCTGTCGACGCTGGGACTGCCCCTCGCCGGGGTGGGCCTGCTGCTCGCCGTCGAACCGATCGTCGACATGGGCCGCACCGCGGTCAACGTCACCGGCCAGGCTCTCGTCCCGACGATCGTCGCGAAGCGGGAAGGCATCCTCGACGAAGCCCGCTACAACGCCGAACGGACCGGCGACCCGTTCCAGGACGACGAACCGGTCGCAGCGAAGTAGCGAAACGCTCGACGAGAGCCTTCCCACGTGGAAGGCTCTCGTCATGGCCGACCTCGACGCGATCAAACGACGGATCGTCATGCAATTCCAGCGGCACGTCGCCAACCCGCTCTCCACGCGACTGTCGAGCCAGACGCTCCTCGAGACCACCGGCCGCGTCAGCGGACAGCCCCGCGTCACGCCCATCGGTGGCCGGCGACAGGGCACCGAATTCTGGCTGGTGTCCGAGTTCGGTGAGCGGTCGAATTACATCCGCAACATCCGCGCGAACAATGCCGTTCGCCTGCGGATCCACGGCACGTGGCATACGGGCACCGCGACGCTGCTGCCCGACGACGACGCCCGCGCCCGGCTGGCGCAGCTTCCCCGGATGAACAGCGTCGCCGTCCGGGCCGTCGGCACCGACCTGCTGACCGTCCGCATCGATCTCACCGACTGAGATCAGGTCCCGCACACGCCCACGGAATAGTCGTCCGCACCCGCAAAAGCGTCGGCATCTGACCAATGTCCGTGCATCTACGAGCGGGGCCCAGCGGCCTGGCCAGGTGTGATGTTCGCAACTCGGCGTTCGGCTGCACGCCCGGCGCGGATTTGCTACCGCTCGTCGGCTGCGGATCGAGCTACTTGCTCTCGAGACTTAGCCTCGGCTAATCTGCGATTTCGCGCGGACCTGCGAAAGTTCCGCACCTCAGACAACGACGTCTGCCTCACCGGCGTATCGGTTCGGGGCCGGTTCTCTGCCGTGATCCTCTCGCCGACGCCACCCGTGCGCCCAGCACGGCCCCATATTCGGCGAGTATCGCGAGGAGACAGTCGGTTGAACACGAGTGCCACCGAGTCCGGCCTGTACGACAGGACGCTCGACAAGAGCAGCTGCGGCGTGGGCTTCATCACCCGCAAGGACGGCATTCAGACCCATGACGTCCTCACCCGGGGCCATGAGGCCCTGTGTGCTGTTCCTCACCGTGGTGGCATGTCGGCCGAGGGTGTCGGCGACGGCGCCGGTGTCTGCGTCGACTTGTCGGTGCCGTTCTTCCGCACGCTGACCGGTCAGGACGATCTCGAGGCCGGCCGGTTCGGTGTCGGCAACTTCTTCCTCCCCACCGACGTGGCGTTCCACGGCGACGCGGAGGCCGTCATCGAGCGGGCTCTCGCCGATCAGGGTTTGCGGGTGCTGCTCGAGCGTGACGTGCCCGTCGACGCGACCGTGCTCCGGCCCGCCGCGATCCGGCACCAGCTGCCGATCCGGCAGTGGGTGTTCACCGCGCCCGACGCGTGCGCCGACGAGACCCAGTTCGACCGTCGCATCCACGACGCCCTGCTCGCGATCGAGGCCGTCGCGTACACCCAGCCGGATCTGGCCGGGCTGTACCCGCTGTCGCTCAGCGCCCGCACCCAGGTGCTCAAGGGCCGCCTCAACTCGAACGAGGTGATGCCCTACTTCCAGGACCTGGTGGACCCGGCGCATGCCATCCACACCCTGTACTTCCACACCCGGTTCTCGACGAATACCGACCCGCACCCGACGATGGCGCAGCCGTTCCGTCTGATGGCGCACAACGGCGAGCTCAACACGGACAAGAAGAACCGCCTGTCCGAGACGGCGCTCGCTCGCGCCCGTAACCGGGAGATCGTCCGCCCGCACGGCCAGTCCGACAGTTGCCGCCTGGACCAGACGCTGCAGAGCCGTGTCGTGGAGGACGGACTCGACCTGGTGACCGCGGTGGTGTCGATGATGCCGCCGGCGTGGGAGAACGACTCCACCCTGTCGCCCGAGGTGCGGGCGATGCTCGAGTACTTCTCGCTGTACGAGGAGAAGAACGACGGCCCGGCGGCGCTGATCTTCGGTGACGGCACCGTCGTCGGCGCCCGCCTCGACCGGCTCGGACTGCGTCCGCTGCGCTCGGTGGAGACGGACGAGTACCTGTGCGTCACGTCCGAGGCCGGGCAGATCGACTTCGACCCCGACACCGTCCTGCATCGCGGACGCATCGAGGCCGGTGGCATGCTGTACTTCGACCACCGCGAGGGCCGCTCGTACTCGACCGACGAGGCACTCGAGCTGCTCGCCTCCCGGAACGACTACCCGACGCTCGTCGCCGAGGCTCGCCGGACCATCGAGGCGCTGCCCGAGGTCGAGGCCGAGCCGGGACCGTTGCGCTACAACGGCGACCTCGAGCGCACCCAGCGCTACGTCGCGTACTCGCACAACCAGGAAAGCTTCAAGTTCATGATGGACCCGATGCTCGCGTCGGGTCAGGAGAAGATCTCCGCGATGGGCTACGGCAACGCCATCAACGCGCTCTCCGATCAGGAAGGCGGGGTGGCCAAGTACTTCTCGCAGCGTTTCGCTCAGGTCACGAACCCTTCGCTCGACAGCATCCGTGAGGCCGACGGCATGACGCTGCGCGTCGCGCTGGGCGCCAAGCCGAACAGCGGGGCGCGGTCGGCGCCGCAGATCGTGGTGCCGTCGCCGATCCTCACCCACATGGACATGCTGCGGATCCGCAAGCAGTCCGAGACGCCGGTGCAGCGATTCCCGATGCTGTACACCCCCGTCCACGGTGACTCCGCCGCCAACGCGGCCGCACTCGAGGCCGCGGTCGACGGGCTCTGCGACGAGGTGGAGGCGTTCGCCCGCGAGCAGGGCGGCATCGCGATCGTCACCGACCGTCACGTAGCCACCGACCGCGCCGCGCTGCCGATGATCGTGGCGATCTCCGCCGTCAACCAGCGGCTGATCGAGGAGGGCCTGCGCCTGCGGGTGTCCGTCGTCGCCGAGAGCGGTCAGATCTCGTCGTCGCACCACGTGGCCGCTGCCCTCGGTTTCGGCGCCGCCGCGATCTACCCGCTCGCCGTCCGTCTGCGCGCCGAGGAGAAGTTCGCCGACGAGGCGGATGTGGCGTTCAAGCGGTTCGCGAAGGCCGCTGAGAAGTCGCTGATGAAGACGATGGGCCGGGTCGGCCTGTGCACCGCCGAAAGCTACATCGGCGGCGAGTTCTTCGAACCCAACTACCTCGACACCGACGACCGGGTGCTGCGCCGCTACTTCGCGAACGTGAAGACGCCGGTGGGTGGCGTCGGGTTCACCGTCATCGCGCAAGCTGTCGCCGACTGGCACCAGCGCGCCCTGACGGTCACCGGGGAGAAGGACGTCCCGCTTCTCGGCCTGTTCAAGGAGCGCGCGGAGGGCGCGGGTCACTCGTACGGCACGGCGGCCGTGCGCGGCTTCGTCGACCTCACCGAGGAGCCCATCTCGTTCGACACGGCGGGCACGCAGGACCACACGGAATCGCTGCGACTGCTGCCGCTGAACCGGCTCGAGGACGCGTTCGGTCTCGACGACGACGCCTACCGCAACGCCGGCTTCCAGAAGCTGACCCCCGAGGCGATCGACCGCTTCGAGATCACCCCCGGCTACCGCGCCTTCGCGCGGACCATGGCGGAGGAGCGCACCCGTCGTCCCGCAGCGCTGCGGGACGTGCTGGATCTGCCTGCCGACGTCACGTTCCTCACCACGGCAGCCGAGTTCCGCAAGCAGATGGGCCGCTTCTCCCGCAAGGGCAACAACAGCTTCGCGGTGCGCGGACTCGAATCCGAGGCCGTCGGCGAGGACCGGTTCCGGCTCCGGCTCACCGGCCCCCACGCGGGCGAGGCCCGCGTGCTGGCGGCGCTCGGCGAATCGCTGGCGATGCGGTTCGGCGACGACCTCCGCGAGCACAGCGTGGACGGCGACGCTCTTGTCGTGCGCACGTCGGGTGAGGCGCTGCGATGTCTGTCGCTGCTGCGCACCGCTCCGGCGAGCCTGCCGATCGAGAAGGTGCAGAAGGCCAGCGACATCACCCCGTTCCTCACGTCCGGCGCCATGAGCCACGGCGCGTTGAACTCCAACGCGCACGAGGCCGTCGCGCACGGCACCAACATGGCCGGCGGCATGTCGAACAGCGGTGAGGGCGGCGAGCACATCTCCCGCTACGGCACCATCCGCGGTTCCAAGATCAAGCAGTTCGCGTCCGGCCGCTTCGGTGTGTGGGCCGGGTACCTGGCCGACCCGATGCTCGAGGAACTCGAGATCAAGATCGCGCAGGGCGCCAAGCCCGGCGAGGGCGGGCAGCTGCCCGCACCCAAGGTGACCGTCGAGATCGCGGCCGCGCGTGGCGGCACCCCCGGTGTCGAACTCGTTTCTCCCCCACCGCATCACGACACGTACTCCATCGAGGACCTCGCGCAGCTGATCCACGACTGCAAGGCGGCGCGGGTCCGCGTCATCGTCAAGCTCGTGTCCTCGGAGGGCATCGGCACCATCGCGGTGGGTGTCGCGAAGGCCGGCGCCGACGTCATCAACGTGGCGGGCAACACCGGCGGCACCGGTGCCGCCGCGGTGACCAGCCTCAAGTACGCCGGACGTTCGGCGGAGATCGGCGTCGCCGAGGTCCATCAAGCGTTGTGCGCCAACGGGTTGCGGCAGAAGGTGCTGCTGCGGTGTTCCGGCGCGCACCAGACGGCGAGCGACGTGGTGAAGTCGGCGCTGCTCGGCGCCGACAGCTTCGAGTTCGGCACCACCGCGCTGATGATGCTCAAGTGCGTCATGGCCAAGAACTGCAACGTCAAGTGCCCGGCCGGTCTGACCACCAATCCCGAGCTGTTCGACGGTGATCCGCGGGCGATGGCGCAGTACCTGCTGAACATCGCGCACGAGACCCGCGAGGTGCTGGCCGAGCTGGGAATGTCCTCGCTGCGCGAGGCCCGGGGCCGCTCGGATCTGCTGCAGCTCCTCGACCACCCGTCGAGCGTCGGCCAGCTCGACCTGCGCGCGATGCTCGCCGTGGTCGAGGAAGTGACCATCGGCGATCCGGTGTACCTGGAGAAGGACTACACCCTCGACGACGGCTGGCTCGTGCAGCTGCGCGCCGCGCTGATCGAGCAGGGCGAGGCCACGATCGAGCTCGGCGACGGAGTGCACCTGAGCAATCGCAACAAGAGCGTCGGCGCCCAGCTGGCAGTCGACATCGAGCGGATGCTGAACCACGAGCTCACCGATGTCGAGCTGCCCGCCGTGCTCCGCGACGAGCGCGGCCGCGGCTACCTCCGCGAGGGCAGCGTCCGGATCGCCACGTCCGGGTCCGCGGGCCTGTCGTACGGTGCGTTCTGCAACGACGGCATGACCCTCGTCCACACCGGCACCGCCAACGACGGCGTCGGCAAGGGCGCCAACGGTGGCAGCATCGTCGTGCGCTCGCCCGGTGGCGGCTCCGACCTGCACGGCGGCAACGTGCTGATCGGCAACTTCGCACTGTTCGGCGCCACCGGTGGGCGCACGTTCGTCGAGGGCCAGGCGGGTGACCGTTTCGCCGTCCGCAATTCGGGTGCCACCGCGGTGGTCGAGGGCGTCGGCGACTTCGCCTGCGAGTACATGACCAACGGCGCCGTCCTCAACCTCGGCGGCTTCGGCAAGGGCGTCGGCAACGGCATGAGCGGTGGCTTCGTCTACCAGTACGACCCCGAGGGCAAGCTGCCCGGCAAGGCCAGCGCGGACTCGATCCTGCTCGGCTCCATCACCGGCGACGACGAGCACGCGGCGCTGCACCGTCAGGCCGTGCACGTGCTGCTCGGGTGGCACCTCGAGGCCACCGGCTCCGCCAAAGCGGCATGGTTGCTCGAGAACTGGGAGACCGAACAGCACCACTTCGTGTACGGCATGCCGCGCGCGCTGCTGCAGTACCAGGACAGCGACGAGATCCTGAACGCCAAGCCCCGCAAGGACCTGGCCGACGAACTCGCCGCCGCGCTGGTCGCGCACCAGGTGCGCAAGTTCAAGCTGGACTACCGGGACGGTCACGCGGTGTTGGACGGCGCCGTGCCCGGCTACGGCGACGCCGACACCGACACCGAGGCCATGTTCGCGCTGCTGAACAACTACACCGTGCTGAACGCGGCGCAGGAGATGGCGCTGTCCAAGCTGCCGGGTGTCGCGGATCCGTCCGATCCGGCGGTCGACAAGGCCGTCCGCAACCTGCTGCTCACCGAGGACTTCTTCCTCGTGCAGCGGTTGCAGCGGTACGCGCGGGAAGCGTTGAAGGACTACAACGACGAGGACCTGGCCGTGATGGTGGCGGCCAAGCGTCTCGCCGACTACAAGGATGCGCTGCGCCGCCGCAACGTGCGGTCCATCGACGCCCCCGGCACGTACGGCTGGATCCTGCACCAGGATGCGAAGAACGTCGACAAGATCGGCCGGCTGCCCGGTTTCGAGGAGCTGTTCGCGCAGCACGCTCTCCCCGATCTGATCCCCACGAGAGACGTGGTCCCCTCATGAAGATGCCCTACATCCCCCAGGACGCCCCGTTCAGCGAGGACCAGCGCGTCTGGCTCACCGGCTTCCTCGCCGGCATGAGCTCGCGTCTGGTCGTCGGCGGCTCCGACGCGCCCGCCGCGGCGGGCGGTGGGCAGTTGCCCGCCATGCACGTGCTGTACGGCAGCCAGACCGGGAACGCCGAGGGTGTCGCGGAGGACGCTGCGGCCGCGGCACGTTCACAGGGCTTCGCGCCGGTCGTGAGCGCCCTCGACGACGTCGACACGGACGCCCTCGCCGCCATGCACCGCGTCCTCGTCGTCACCTCCACCTACGGTGAGGGTGAGATGCCGGACAACGCCGAGCTGTTCTGGCAGGCACTGTCCGCGGAGACGGCGCCACGACTGGAGAACACCGACTTCGCCGTGCTCGCGCTCGGCGACACCGGCTACGACGGGTACTGCCAGGCCGGCAAGATGATCGACACCCGGCTCGAGCAGCTCGGTGCCCGCCGCGTCACTCCGCGCGTCGACTGCGACGTCGACTACGAGGACGCGGCCGCCGCGTGGGTCGCCGAGACCCTCCCCCTGTTCGCGGCCGTCGAGGGCATTCGCGGCGAGTCCCCCGTCGCCGATGTCGCCGAGCCCGAGACGAAGCCGGCCCGCAAGCGGTCGCAGTGGAACCGCAAGAACCCCTACGCGTCCACGCTCTCCGTGAACCGTCGGCTGTCGAGCGACACGTCCGCGAAGGAGATCCGGCACTACGAGTTCGCGCTCGCCGACAGCGGTCTCGAGTACGAGGCCGGTGACGCGCTCGGTGTGATGCCGATCAACGATCCCGCGCTCGTCGACGCTCTGGTGTCCCGGCTGGGCATCCCGGCGGATGCCGCTGTCACCGGCAAGGAGCGGCCGTTCAGCGATCTCCTGCTGCACGGCTACGAGATCTCCACGCCGAGCCACGAATTCATCGACGAGATCGAGAAGCGGGCCGGCGACGAAGAACTGAGCCACGTGCTGCGGCACGGCGACAAGGAAGCCCTCGACGCCTGGTTGTGGGGCAAGGACGTGCTCGACCTGCTGCTCCTCGAACCGTCGGTGACCCTGACCGCGGACGAGTTCGTCGGGCTGCTGAAGCCGTTGCAGCACAGGGCGTATTCCATCTCGTCCAGCCCGCTCGCCAACCCCGGCAGCGTGCACCTGACCGTCGCCAGCGTCCGCCACAGCTCGGCCGGACGCGACCGCGGCGGCGTGTGCTCCACGTTCCTCGCCGATCGGATCGCCGACGGCGGCAGCGGCGGGATCTTCGTGTCGAAGAACAAGTCGTTCCGCGTCCCCGCGAACGACGACGCACCGATGATCATGGTCGGCCCCGGCACCGGCATCGCGCCGTTCCGCGCGTTCCTGCAGGAACGGCAGGCGCGGGGCGCGTCGGGACGCAACTGGCTGTTCTTCGGCGACCAGCACCGCGCGTCGGACTACATCTACGAGGACGAGATTGCCGCGATGAGCGACAGCGGTCTCCTCACCCGCCTCGACCTCGCCTTCTCCCGCGACCAGGCGGAGAAGATCTACGTGCAGAACCGGATGGTCGAGAACGGCGCGGAGTTGTTCGCCTGGCTCGAGGACGGCGGCCACTTCTACGTCTGTGGCGACGCCACGCGGATGGCGAAGGATGTCGACCGGGCCCTGCACGAGGTCATCGCCACCCATGGCACCCTTTCCCCCGAGCAGGCCGCCGACTACGTGACCACGCTCAAGAAGGAAAAGCGCTACCTGCGCGACGTGTACTGACCACGTCGGCAGCAACCCACGAGGAGCAAGAACAATGGCAGTGGTGATTCTGTACGGCAGCGAGGGCGGAACCTCCGAACTGGTGGCCGACAACATCGCCGACGTGCTCGGCGACTACGGCGACACGTCCCTGTACGACATGATGGAATTCGACGCGGGCGACCTCGACCCCGAGAACTTCCACGTCATCGTGTGCTCCACCTACGGTGAGGGCGAATTGCCCACCGGCGCGGAACCCTTCTTCGAGGGCCTCGAGGAGGACGAACCCGACCTCACCGGGATGCAGTTCGCGCTGTTCGGCCTCGGCGACAAGGTGTACGAGGAGACCTACAACCGCGGCGGCGAGATCATCGCGGAGAAGCTCGTCTCCCTCGGCGCGGTCCAGGTCGGCGAACACGGCAGGCACGACGGGTCCAGCTCGATCCGCCCGAAGGATCAGGCCGAGGAGTGGGCCAAGAACATCGGCGAGGAATTCCTCGGATAGCACCTCACACGGGTAGCCGCGACTGCACGCTCCGCACCCAGTCGCGGCTCCCGTCGAGGTAGCGGTCCCGCGCCGACGCGAACAGGCGGACACTGTCGGCGCCGGGCCAGGCCCCGGGCAGCATCCCGGCAGGCAGGCCCGGGTCGATGTACGGGATGATGCGCCATTCGTCGAGCAACGGGACGAAGCGGACGAATGCGTCGCGCGGCGACACCTCCTCTGCGGCAGACAGAGCGGCCCGGTGGCGGTCCAGGAAGTCGCGGTGCCGCGCGGCGATGCCGTCCAGGTCCCACCACCGCGTCGCCGCGTCCCCCATCGAATCGGGGACGAACACCGACGTGGACACGAACGTGGTCACGTACTCGGACAGGCCCAGCGCGGCGACGATGTCGTCGACCTCGCGGGCGAGGTACTCGGGGGCGATCCACAGGCCGGGCGACACGGTTCCGCAACCGATCCAGCCGAGCCGTCTGCGCAACTGGTGCCGCACCGCCCGTTGGGATTCGGGGATGGTGAACGAGATCAGCCGCCAGGGATCGCTGTCCGCCATCTGACGGAAGCCGAAGATCCGCGGATCGCCGCGTCTGAACATCGCCTCGGCCTGCTCGGTCACCTCGTATCCGCTCCGCCCGTCGCGGGTCAGCGGCCGCAGCACCCCCTTCTTCTTGAGGCGGGCCACCGCGATGCGCGTCGATTCGGACGGGATACCGACGGCGTGCATCAGTTCCACGAAGTCGGCGATCGCCACCCACCCGCCGAGGTCGCGCACATACGCGCCGAGGACGGTGCGGATCAGGGACGTCGCGCTGCCGGGCCGCGAATCGAAGTCGTCGAGGATCGCGCTCGCCGGTTCAGTCGGTGAGTTCATCACGGATCGCGAGTATCCCGGTGCACACCTCACCGAAGCTCGTGCTCAGCGGGCTCAGGCCGAGCCGCAGGCCCTGCGGGGCCCGGAAGTCGGGGATGACACCCTTCGTCCACAGTCGCTCGACGACCGCCTCGAACCGCGGGTGGTCGATGATGACGTGACCACCCCGCTCGGCGGAATCCACCGGCGATCCGATCTCCACGCCCAGCGGAACCAGTAACTCGCGCACGAGGTCGAGTGCGTACTCGGTGAGCGCGATCGACTTGGCGCGCACGGCCTCCATGCCGACGTCATCGAGGAGTGCGAGGGTGTCCTGCAGCGCGATCATGCCGAGGACCGACGGCGTTCCGCTGATCACGCGCCGGATGCCGGGCGCCGGTCGGTAGCCCTGCTCCATCGCGAACGGGTTGTCGCGGCCCATCCAGCCCCAGATCGGCTGCACGAAGTCCTGCTGATGGTCTGCACGAACGTAGGCGAACGCCGGTGAGCCCGGCCCGCCGTTCAGATACTTGTACGTGCACCCGACCGCCAGATCGACACCCCACGTGTCGAGTTCGAGGGGAACCGAGCCGACGGAGTGGCACAGGTCGAGCAGCAGGAGCGCACCGGCCTCGTGTGTCACGCGAGCGGCGCCGGCGGCGTCGACCAGGTAACCCGAGCGGTAGGCGACGTGGCTGAGCACGACGAGCGCGGTGTGTTCGGAGACCACGGACTTCAGGTCGTCGACGGTGACGCCGCCCCGGGTATCGGACTCGATCCACCGGAGCGTGAGCCCGAGTTCTCCGGCGACGGACTCGAGCACGTAGCGGTCCGTCGGAAAGTTGTCGCGGTCCACGACGATCTCGGTGCGGTCCGGGCGCAACGCGAGCGCACCGCGTGCCAGCTTGTACAGCAGGACCGTCGTCGAGTCGCCGATGGTGGTCTGTCCGGATGCCGCGCCGAGCACCACCCTCGCGAGGGTGTCACCGATTGTGATCGGCAGGTCGTACCACTCCTCGTCCCACCCGCGGATGAGCCGGCCGCCCCACGACTGGGTGACGAAGGCGGTGACCTGCTCGGCGCTCGCCTTGGTGGGCCGTCCGAGCGAGTTGCCGTCGAGGTAGGCGGGCACCGAGGGGTCGTCGGCGCCGATGAACAGGTCGCGATACGGGCGCAGCGGGTCCGCGGCGTCGAGTTCGGCGGCGCGGGCGGCCGGCACATCGGTCGAGGTAGTCATCATCGTCCGATCTCGGTGCGCACGGCCAGCAGTTCCGGGAAGAACGTCAGGTCCAGTGCCTTCTGCAGGAAACCCACTCCGCTGGATCCTCCCGTTCCGGATTTCATCCCGATGGTCCGCAGCACCGTGCGCATGTGGCGGAAGCGCCACAGCTGAAAGTTCTCCTCGAGGTCGACGAACTCTTCGAAGGCCTCGTAGACGGCCCAGTGTTCGTCGTGGTTCTCGTAGACGAACTTGATCAGGGGCAGCAGGTCTTCGTTCAGCGTGTAGGCGGTGGTCACGTCACGGTCCAGTGCGGAGGCCGGCACGTCGTACCCGAGCCGCGACAGGCACTGCCAGAACGCGTCGTACAGGCTCGGCTCGGTGAGGAGCCGTTCGAGCAGATCGTGGGCGGCGGGATCGGCGTCGAACACCGTCAGCATTCCGGCGTTCTTGTTGCCGAGCACGAACTCGACGGCGCGGTACTGGTACGACTGGAACCCGGACGAATTGCCGAGGAACTGGCGGAACTCCGAGTACTCGGTGGGGGTCAGGGTGGCCAGGACCGACCACTGTTCGGTCAGCGTCTTCTGGATGTGCTTGACGCGCGCCACGCACTTGAGCGCCCGGCCGATCTCGTCCTCGTCGAAAGCGGCTCGGGCGGCGAGTGTTTCGTGCAGGACGAGCTTCAGCCAGAGTTCGGTGGTCTGGTGCTGGATGATGAACAGCAGTTCGTCGTGATGTTCCGGACGGCTCACGGGCTTCTGCGCGCTGAGCAGGGTGTCGAGGTCGAGGTACGACCCGTAGCTCATCCGCTCGCTGAAGTCGGTGACGATGTCCTTCTCGATGGCTCTGGTGTTGGCCTGCACGCCCATGACCGTCCTCACTGCTGGTGTTCGAGTACCGGGCTCCCGACCTTCATATTACATAATCGTGGCGACCGCTATACAGATGTCATCAGCGAAAAGTACGGTGGGCTCGTGACCGAACCAGCGCGCAGAGTCGACATCGTCTTCGCCCCCGGCGTGGTGGCACACCGCGGAACCGCGGAGGAACTCGTGGGCCGGGCGCTGGATGCACGCGGCCTGACCGGTGAGTTGACGTTCGCCGCGGACACCGCCGGGCTGGAGCGGGCCGTGCGGTCGGCGGCGCGGCGAGGCGAGTTCGTCGTCGTGCCCGGCGCCGGGGCATCCTTCACCGCCCCGGCCGGCGGGGCGATCCGCGTCGATTTCGGAGAGTGCGAGGCCGACCGCTCGGCGGGCGCCCGGGTCCACATCCGGGGGCGGGGACTCGACGGACTCCGCTACGCCGTCGACAGCTGGTACCACCACCGCTTCCACCCCGGGCGGATCGTCCGGTACGGCGACCACCCCGATCAGCGAGTGGAACTGCGGATCCCCGATGGCGACGGCCCCTTCCCCGTCGCCGTGCTGATCCACGGCGGATTCTGGCGTCCTCGTTGGGAGTCCGACCTGACGGACGCGCTGGCAGTCGGCCTGACGGCCCGCGGGTACGTCACCTGGAACGTCGAGTACCGGCGAGGCGGGGAGAACCGTTGGGCCGCAATGGCGTCCGATGTCGCCGACGCTGTGCAGGCCGTCGCGACCGTCCCGGAAGCGGACCCGGAGCGTCTCGTGATCCTCGGCCACTCGGCCGGTGCTCAGCTCGCGCTCCGCGCCGCCGCCGACGCCGCTGCCGAGGAGGCAGCGGTTCGTCCGGCACTGGTAGTCAGCCTCGCCGGGGTGCTGAATCTGCGACTCGCCGGCGAACGCCACCTCGGTGAGGGCGCGGTGGCGGACGCCGTCGGCAGCGACTGGGCCGGCGACCGTGCGACGTACGAACGGTCGTCGCCGATCGCTCGACTGCCGCTGGGCATCCCTCAGCTGGTGGTGTGCGCCGTCGACGACGAGCCGGACATGCTGGAGATGAGCAGGGAGTACCACGAAGCCGCCGCGGCGACCCCCGACGACGTCGTCCGGATCGAGGGGCCCGGCGATCACTTCACCGTCGTCGATCCGGAGAGCGAGATCTGGCGAAGGACCGCCGAGGCGATCGACGCCCGGATCAGACCTCGGACAACGCCGACTCCGCCGCCCGCAGCCCGGCCCCGGCCCGGCCGCGGAGCAGATCCGCGCACCTCTCGGCCATCGTCATGACCGTGATGTTCGGGTTGACGTGCGGCAGTTTCGGCATCGCCGACGCATCGACCACTCGCAGTCCTCGAACCCCCTTGACCCGCAGTTCCGGGTCGAGCACCGCCATCGGATCGTCGACACCGCCCATACGTGCCGTGCCCGCGGGGTGATACACCGTGTTGTGGGTCTTGTGGATGTAGTCGAGGATCTCGGCGTCGGTCACCGCATCGGGTCCCGGCGCCAGTTCGCGGGCAATCCACCCGCGTAGCGCCTTCTGCTCGGCGATCTTCCGGGCCAGCTTCACCCCGGACAGCATCACCCGGTCGTCGTGGCCCTCGCTGTCGGTGAAGTACCGCGGATCGACCTTTGCGCGATCCCGGAAGTCCCGCGACCGCAGCCGGACCGTTCCGCGGGAGCGGCCCTGAGTGACGTTGGGTGTCAGGCAGAATCCGTTGTCGGTGGTCGGGTAACCCCACCGCAGGGTGTTCATGTCGAACGGGACGCTGCCGTAGTGCATCATCAGGTCGGGATGGTTCAGGCCCTCCCGGGTGGTTGCGAACAGGCCGATCTCCCACCACTGCGTCGATTCGGTGACCATCGGCTGGGACGCCTCCCAGAACACGAGCCCCTCGACGTGATCGTCGAGGTTCGAGCCGACTCCGGGCGAGTCGACGCGCACGGGAATCCCGAACTCCGCGAGATGCTCCGCCGGACCGATACCCGACAGCATCAGCAACTTCGGGGTGTCGATGGCCCCGGCCGTCACCACCACCTCCCGTCGCGCCGACACCGTGTCGTAGCCGGTGAGGTCGGGACGCTGGTACCGGACGCCCGTCGCCGTCTGCTGTTCGTCGAACAGGATCTCGCTCACCCAGCAGCCGGTCCGAACCTCCAGATTGGGCCGGGTTCCGAGGATCGGGTGCAGGTAGGCGTGCGACGACGACATCCGGGTGCCGTCCTCGGACGCGTTGATCTGGAACCACCCGGCGCCGTTGAGCACCGTTCCGCCGCGGTTGAACGCGACGGTCGGCAGTCCCACGGCGGCGGCGGCGTCGAGAACCGCTCGGCCGCACGGGTCGTTCGGCGGGACGTCGCGCAGCCGCACCGGCCCGCTGCGGCCGTGGCCGTCGCCGGGGGCGTCGTTGCTTTCCAGCCGGCTGACGTACGGGAGGATGTCACGCGCACCCCAGCCCGACGCCCCCATCGCCTCCCAGTCGTCCAGTGCCTCGGCGGGCGGCCAGAATGCGATACACGAGTTGTGGGACGAGCAGCCGCCGAGGACTTTGGCCCGGGCGTGCCGCATGAAGCTGTTGCCCTTCTCCTGCGGCTCGACGGGGTAGTCCCAGTCGTACCCGGAGTCGAGAAGATGCATCCACTGGGACAGCTCGAGGATCGCGCGGTCCCCGACGTCGGACGGGCCCGCCTCGAGCAGGCACACCGTCACCGACGGGTCTTCGCTGAGACGCGCCGCGAGAGCGCATCCCGCGCTGCCGCCGCCCGCGATCACGTAGTCGAATTCCCCTGCAGTGCTCTTCGATTCGCCGTCGGTCATCGGGCGAGCTCCTTGTCGTTCGGTTCGGATTCCGGCGCGGGCGTTACCACCGCCGCGCAGTGTGACGTCAACGTTCCGATGTGGTGCCGGCCGGTGGTGAGGTACCACAGCAGGCCGAACCCGAGGATGACGCCGATGTAGACGAAGGCGCCCCAGGTGTTGTACCAAGGTTCGCCGTACACGGCCTCCCGCGGCCAGGCAAGGTTGAGGGCCATCCCGATTCCCCACACGAGCGCGACGATGTTGACGGGTAGTCCCCATCTGCCCATCGTGAAGTAGCCGCCCTCCTTCAGGTCCCGCGGCGGCCACTCACCCCGCAGCCTCTTCTTCAGCATCGGTCCGGTCACCATCAGGTAGGCCAGGTAGATCATGATGATCGCGATGGAGGTCAGCACGGTGAAGATGTGCGGCTGGCCGATGTTGACCACCAGGATCAGCGCGGCCACCACCCCGATCGTCACCGCGGGCACGACGGGTGTCCGCGTTCTCGGGTGCACGCGGGCGAGCCGCTCGCCGAACGGGAGTGCGTTGTCGCGGGCCATGGCGAAGGTCAGCCGGATGGCGGCGGTATGCACCGCCAGCGAGCAGACGGTCACCGCGATCACGATGCACACCAGGAAGATCGTGCCCAGCGGCCCCCACATCACCTGCTCGACGATGTACTGCAGGCTGCCGTCCGACGCGCCGATCTTCGGATCGTCGAGGTCGGGTGCCGCCATCACGGCGAACACGAGGATCGCGCCGCCGATCACGAACGACGCGAGGATTGCGCGGAAAATCGCCTTGGGGGCGGTGCGGCGGGGTTCGACCGTCTCCTCGCCCAGCGAACTCGCGGTGTCGAAGCCGTACATCACGTAGCCCGACGCGAGCGTCGCCACCAGGAACGCGCCGAGATATCCACCGCTTTCGCCTGCGCCGTACCCGTGGGTGGAGAAGAACACCTGCGGGCCGCGGGTCATGTTGGCGGCGAGGATGATCGCGATCAGCACCGCCGCGATGATTTCGATGAACACACCGGCACTGTTGATCATCGCCATGAGACGGACACCGAGCGCATTGACGACGGTGGTGAAGCCGATCATCACGGTCCCGAGAATGACGGCGTTGGTGGCGAAGTCGTGTTCTCCGGTCCCGTCACCGACGATCTGGAAGCCGCTCCACAGCCGCGGCAGGTTGAGCTGCAGCGCCAGCACAACGGCCGACAGGGTGACGATCGACGCGGTGAGCATCAGCCAGCCCGCGGACCACCCCACTATTCTGCTGCCGAGCGTCTTCGCCCAGTTGTACACGGAGCCGGCGATCGGATACTTGGCGGCCAGCTCCATGAAGCACAGTGCCACGGCGAGCTGGCCGACGAACACCAGCGGCCACGACCACAGGTAGGCGGGGCCTGCGGTGCCGAATCCGAAGTAGAACAACTGGAAGGTGCCGGTCAGAATGGAAATGTAGCTGACGCCCGCGGCGAAGCTCGCGAACTTGCCGATACTGCGATCGAGGGACTCCTTGTAGCCGAAATCCTCGAGTCCACTGTCGTGATCGCCGGTCGTATTGTCGGTACTGGTCATTCGATCACTTCCTGAGAAGTTGAGTGGGCCTGCTCGCGCGCCCTGCCGGGGCACGTCAGGTCGCGGTGAACCAACCCGCGGCAGGCGAGGTCGTGTTGTTCCAGATGTGTTTGACTTCCTGGTATTCGGAGAGCCCGGCGGGTCCGAGTTCGCGGCCGTTGCCGGACTTCTTGAAT
Source organism: Rhodococcus sp. A14 (assembly GCF_011603105.1). Classification (NCBI taxonomy): domain Bacteria; kingdom Bacillati; phylum Actinomycetota; class Actinomycetes; order Mycobacteriales; family Nocardiaceae; genus Rhodococcus; species Rhodococcus sp. A14. Next base: position 91,430 of record NZ_JAAOQS010000005.1, read on the forward strand.
CCGCCCCATTCCGCCGCCGCCGTGTAGTAGCCGAAGTCGTTGAGCCACACGGTCCCGTGGCGCAGGCGGCGCACCACCCGTTCGCCCCGGGCGGCGTCCGACGTCCGGACTCCGGCGGCGAGGCCGTACTCGGTGTCGTTGCCGAGCCGGACCGCGTCCTCCTCGGTGGTGAATCTCTCGACCGTGAGAATGGGCCCGAACGTTTCCTCCTGCACGATCCGCATGGAGCGGTCGCAGTGGTCGAAGATGGTGGGCAGGTAGTAGCTGCCGCCGTCGAGCGCGGGATCGGCGGGCCGGGAGCCACCCGTCCGGAGCGTCGCACCTTCGGAGATACCCAGTGCCACATAGTCTTCGATCTTGTCGCGCTGCGCCGCCGACACGAGAGGTCCGGTCTCACTGCTGGGATCGAGCCCCGGGCCGACGCGGATGGCCTCGGCGCGTGAGACGAGGGCGGCGACGAAGTCGTCGGCGATCGACTCCTCCACGATCAGCCGCGTCCCGGCCGAGCACACCTGCCCCGAGTGCAGGAAGACGCCGGTGAGCACCTGGTCGACCGAGGACTCCCATTCGGCGTCCGCGAACACGATGTGCGGGTTCTTCCCGCCCAGTTCCACGGCGACCTTCGTGACGTGCTTCGCGGCCATCTCCAGGATGGTGGTGCCGGTCGCGAGTCCACCGGTGAACGAGATGAAGTCGACGTCACCGGTATCGGTCAGCGCGGGGCCGAGGTCGGCGCCGCTGCCCTGCACGAGGTTGACGACACCGGCGGGCACACCCGCCTCCTCGATCAGCCGGGCGAACGCGATCGTGCTCAGCGGCGTGACCTCACTGGGCTTGAGCACCATCGTGCAGCCGGCGGCCAGCGCGGGTGCCACCTTCCAGGAGATCTGGAGCAGCGGGTAGTTCCAGGGTGCGATGAGGACGCACACCCCGATCGGTTCGCGAACGACCCGGGAGACGACCGCGGGGTCACCCACGTCGACCACTCGGTCGCTGGAGACGAGGGCGAGCCGGGCGTAGTACCGGAATACCGAGACGACGTCGTCGATGTCGATTCGGCTCTCCACCAAAGTCTTACCGGTGTCCAGCGTCTCGATCCGCGCCAATTCCTCCTTGTCGCGCTCGAGGAGATCTGCAATGCGCGACAGGAGCGACGATCGCACGGCGACCGCCGTCTCCGGCCAGCCCCCGGCATCGAAGGTCGCCCGGGCCGCCAGCACGGCTCGCCCGGCGTCTTCGGGTGACGCCTCGTCGACCGTGGCGATCACGTTCCCGCTTGCCGGGTCGATGCAGTCGCGGGTGCGCCCCGACGTCGCCGCGACCCACTCCCCCGCGATGAAATTCACCTTCCCGAACAACCTCGGGACGTCGAGATCCGCGGACAGTGCCGACATCTTCATACTGTGTCCGAAACCCTCTCGTGTGCAGACTTTTTCGATGAACCGACGATGAGCGGATCGCGGGAGACGTCCCGATACAGCGAGAAGCACAATCCGATCATCACCAGAAGGAACGGCGCCGCCGCGATGATCGTCATCGTCTGCAGCCCCTGAAGGGCGTCCGAGCCGCCGGTCCAGAGGATGAGTGCCGCGGTGCCCCCGGTGAGGGTTCCCCAGAAGATGACGACCCACGTGCTCGGTTCTCGTGCACCCCGCTGCGACAGCGTGCCCATCACCAGCGACGCGGCATCGGCGCCGGACACGAAGAAGATCGCGACCAGCACCATGACCAGCACGGTGGCGAATCCGGTCAGCGGTAGATGGTCGAGCATCCCGAACAACTGGCCTTCGGTCGACGAGCGCGCCGCCAGGTCGACTCCGTCCTGCTGCTGTCCGATCCCTGCGCCACCGAACACCGCGAACCACACGAGGCTGACCGAGGTGGGAATGACGATCACGCCGATCACGAACTGCCGGATGGTGCGGCCGCGGCTGATCCGGGCGAGGAACATTCCGACGAACGGAGTCCACGACACCCACCACGCCCAGTAGAAGATCGTCCACGACGACAACCAGGACGCCGTGTCGTCGCCGGCACTCGCGGCCGTCCGTCCCGACATGGTGGCGAGCTGCGCCGCATAGTCCGCGATCGCGGTGGGGAGCAGATTGAGGATGAGGACGGTCGGACCGAGCACGAACACGAACAGCGCGAGAATCACCGCCAGCACCATGTTGATGTTGGACAGCCAGTGGATGCCCCGCGCGACTCCCGACACCGCCGAACCGACGAACGCGAATGTCAGCAGCCCGACGAGGGCAACGAGCGCGAACGTGCCGACGTTGTCCATCCAGCCGATGATCTCGAGGCCGGAACCGATCTGCAGTGCGCCGAGCCCGAGCGACGCGGCAGTGCCGAACATCGTCGCGATGATCGCGAGGATGTCGATGACCTTCCCCACGGCGCCTTCCGAGCGGCGGCCGAGGAGAGGGAAGAACGCGGCGCTGATGAGTTGCTTGCGGCCGCGCCGGTAGGAGCCGTACGCAATCGACAACCCGACGACCGCGTAGATCGCCCACGGATGCAGCCCCCAGTGGAACATCGTCGTGGCCATCGCCGACCCCACCGAGCCGTCCGTTCCCGGCGGCGGGCTCACCAGATGGGCGAGCGGTTCGGCGACGCCGTAGAACATCAATCCGATTCCCATGCCGGCGCTGAACATCATCGCGATCCAGCTCACCGTGCGGAACTCCGGTTTCTCACCGTCGCGGCCGAGCGGAATCCGGCCGTACCGGGAGAACGCGAGGAACAGTGAGAAGACGACGAACGCCGACGACGCGGCGATGAACAGCCAACCGAGGTCGGCCACCAGCCAGTCCAGCGCCGCGGTCGACACGACCGAGAGGTTCTCCGGTGCCAGCAGTCCCCACAGGATGAGTCCGACACCGAGCGCCGCGGCCGTGCCGAACACCACCTTGTCGACGCTCCGCCGCCCCTCGCCGCCGGACGGCGCCGCCGGCTCCTGCTCCTGGTGCCGGGGTTGCGGATCGACATCGTTCACCCTGGGAGAGTCGGTCACCCTCGGTTGCTCGCCGGCGTAGGTCATCGGGGATCCCCGCTCAGCCTTTCGAGTAGCCAGTCGTGGAATTCGCCGATGTGGTGTTCCGCTGGCACCAGCACACCCCCGTTCCGGTACGCCTTCGACGCCATCGTGGGCTGGGTCCGCTCACAGGCGTCGAAGTCCTGCTGGTTGACCCGGTGGAACAGCTCCACCGAACGGGAGACGTCGCGACCCGAGGCGGTGACCTCCGGGGAGTACAGCCAGTCGCATTCGACGACGGTGCGATCCGCGGACACGGGGTACATGCGGTGGAAGATGACGTGGTCGGGCACGAGGTTGACGAAGACCTGCGGCCGGATCGTGATGGCGTAGTACTTACGGTCCTGGTCGGGACTGATGCCGGACAACGAGTCGAATCCGCCGCTTCCGTCGATGGTGAATCCCTCGACGTCGTCACCGAAGGCGGCACCGTGCCCCACGAAGTACTGTGCGGCAAGGCCGTCCGCGAACTCCGGAAGTACCTCGGTGAGCTCCGGGTGGATGGTCGCGCAGTGGTAGCACTCCATGAAGTTCTCGATGATCAGCTTCCAGTTGGCCGCGACGTCGTAGACGATCCGGCGGCCGAGTTCCAGGGTTCCGATCTGGTACCGGTCGATGGCCGCCGGATCACCGAGTCGTTCGGTGACGGCGCCGACGACCTCGTCCTCGAACGACGGCGGTTCGTCGGCCAGGCACACCCACGCGTAGCCGAGCCATTCGCGAAGCGCGACCGGCACCAGTCCGTACCGCACCCGGTCGATGTCGGCTCCGGTCTCGTCCCGCAGCGCGGCCATGTTGGGGGCCGCCACCAGTTTGCCGTCGAGTCCGTACGTCCACGCGTGGTAGGGGCACTGAAGGTTTCTGCGGATCTGCCCTTCGTCCTCGGTACACAGCATGGCGCCGCGGTGCCGGCAGATGTTGAGGAAGGCGCGCAGTTCCCCGTCGCGGCCGCGGACGAGGAGCACGCTCTCCCGGCCCACCGTGACCTTCCGGAAGGCTCCGGGGTCGGCGAGATCGGCGGCGCGGACGGCGCAGAACCACATCGCCTCGAACAGGTTCTCCTGTTCGTCCGTGAAGATGTCGGCGTCGGTGTAGTACCGGCCACCGAGGGTGGGGATCAGTGCCGGTGCGGGCGCGGAGGCGGGAGCGGGGGCTTGGACGTCCGGAGCGGACATAGATGTCACCGTTTCTTTCGTTGCCGGGAAAGATGCGTGTCGGTCGAGCTGTGACCTGATGTCTGTGTGCGTAGGGAGCGCAGATCGCAAGGGGCGTCGTTGCCGAGTGTGACGACATGTGTGCCCGATCCGCGGCGACCGTTCGGACAGCGGGCAGCCGTTCCTGCCGAGTCATCGCGGCGTCAGCATTGTTGCGTCATCAGCAACGCTATGCGATTTACACAACTTAGACTGTGGCCCGCGGACGTGTCAAACATCACATTCGGCACTTCTTTCGCGGACGCGACACGACCGAAACACCGCGTTAACCGCAGACGGCCGAAACCCGGGCAAACGGGACTATCCGTTCGTCCCACCTTGAGGGAGAAGCACTTCCGGGCGTTCAGTCACCCGTTCCGACGGATTGCTGCGCTTCGATCCGCGCGACCGCGTCGGCGAGTTCGAGCGCCACGGCCTCGAACCGCTCGGGTGCGAGGCGGTACTCCGGCCCGGATACACAGATCGACGCGACGATCCGGTTGGTGACCTTGCTCCGCACCGGCACGGCGATGGAATTGAGCCCCGCTTCGAGTTCCTCGGCCGTGGACGCCCACCCTCGCGACCGCACGCGCTCGAGTTCGACGTCGAACGCCCGGAAGTCGGTGATCGTGTTGGGAGTGAGCGGGCTCAAGTGCGGCCCCAGCCGGCTCCGGAGCTGGCCGGACGTCAATTCCGAGACCAGGACCTTGCCGGTCGCGGTCGCGTGCGCCGGGGTCACCTGACCCACCCACGTACGCAGCGCGACGTGGCGATCACTGCGGGCCTCGAGCACGTTGAGGGTCGCCGCACCGTCCAGCACGGCGAGGTTGACCGTCTCCCCGAAGGCGTCGGCCAGGCGGTCGCACTCCGGCTGCGCAACCTCGACGAGCCCGCTCTGCGCGACCGTGGCCTCAGCCAATCGCACCACCGCGAATCCGAGCTGATACTTGCCGCGGACACCCGCTTCCTCCACGAATCCTCGTTGCTGCAGCGATGCGATCAGGCGTGACACGGTCGATTTGTGCACGCCGAGCCGCACGGCGATCTCCGAGGCGCCGACACGGCCTTCTGCCGCGACGATCTCGAGTACGTCGATGGCGCGTTCCACCGCGTGCACGGTCTTCGCCTTTCCTTCCGTTCCCTGGGCCGCGGGCGCCGTTGCCTCGGATTCACTCATGCCCCGAGGTTATGCCCACCGACTTCGGGAACGCAGTTTTTACACGCGAATGCTTGACACCGTGGGGCAGCACCGGAGAGCATTGTGTTGCACACCTTGCAAGTCGTCGCGCATAGCGCAACAACCGCTCCACAACTTGTCCTTCCTCCCCGACGCTTTCGGAGGTATCGAGTGATTCTCGATAACGATTCCCCAGTTGTGACCCACCCCGGCGCCACGGCCTTCCCCGTGTGCGAACTCGTGACACTGCCCGTGGGCGAAGTCGTCACGGTGACCCCGCCGGGCATGGCTGCCATCTCCGTCTTCCACACCTCCGACGGTCTGTATGCCATCGACGACACCTGCACCCATCAGGACGCCTCCCTCGCCGACGGCTGGGTCGAAGGCTGCACCGTCGAGTGCCCGCTCCACGAAGCGTGCTTCGACCTGCGCACCGGAGTGCCGTCGGGTCCGCCGGCCAAGATCGCAGTCCGCACACACGATGTGTCGATCGTCGACGGCACCGTGCTGCTTCATCTCGAAGAGAAGGGCGACGCCCGATGAACACTGTCCCGAATTCCATTGTGGTACTAGGTGCTTCACTCGCCGGATTGTCGGCGGTCCGCGCACTGCGCGAGAAGGGATACGCAGGTCGCCTCGTCGTGGCCGGGAGCGAGCAGTCCCTGCCCTACGACCGGCCGCCCCTGTCCAAGGAATTTCTCACCGGCGACCTGACCGACGAGGACCTCCTGTTGATGAACAGCGACGACGACACACTCGACGTCGAATGGCGCATGAACCGAACGGCCACCGGTCTGGTTCGCTCCCCCGACGGGATCCACCGCGTCACGTTCGACGACGGGTCCCACTTCGACGCCGATGCCGTCGTCGTCGCGACGGGCGCGCGCGCCCGGACCCTGCCCGGACACTCCCGTCTCGCCGGCGTGCACACTCTCAGGTCGGTCGACGACGCACGCGCACTGCGGGATTCGCTGTCACGTGCGCAGAACCTCGTCATCGTGGGAGCCGGTTTCATCGGAGCGGAGGTGGCCTCCAGCGCGGCCGGCATGAGCCTGAACGTCACCGTCGTCGAGGCCTCGCCCACGCCCCTCGCCGGCCCGCTCGGCATCGAACTCGGGGCGATCTGCGCAGGACAGCATGCCGCACACGGCGTCCGGCTCCTCACCGGGGCAGTCGTCTCCGCACTGCTCGGTGACGACGCGGTCGAAGCCGTCCAACTGAGTGACGGAACGATCCTCCCCGCGGACGCCGTGGTGGTCGGAATCGGGGCCGTCCCCAACGTCGAATGGGCAAGCGATTCGGAACTGATGATCGAAGACGGTTTCCTCACCGACTCGTCGTGCCGCACGAACGTGCCCGGCGTGTACGCGATCGGCGACTGCGCACGGACTTTCGACGACGCCCACCAGGTGCACCACCGAAGCGAGCACTGGAGCAACGCCGTCGCACAGGCCGCCACCGTCGCCGACACGATCATGGCCACACCGTCCGGGCCCGCCGCGATCCCGTACTTCTGGTCCCACCAGTACGGCAAGATGCTGCAGTTCGCCGGGACGAGACACAGCACCGACGAGGTCCGATTCGTCGACGGCGACCCCGGAACCGGTACGTTCGTGGCCACCTACGACCGGGACGGCGACACCGTCGGCGTCTTCGCGATGAACAGTCCCCGGCTGTTCACCCGGTACAAGAAGCAACTCGCCAGGTCGCGGGCCTGATGCCGGCGCTACGAGACGGCATAGCCCAATCGGCTGCTGATCTGCTGGGACGTGTCGAGTGCGGCGCGGGCGACGTCCTCGAACCGTTCCGGCAGCAGCCGGTAGGCGGGGCCGGACACACTCAGAGCAGCAATCATTTTCGACGTGTAGTCCCGGATCGGGACGGACACCGCGTTCAGCCCGAGTTCGAGTTCCTCCTCGGATTCCGCCCACCCCCGCTCGCGAATGGTTTTCAGCGATTCCACGAGCGCAGGCACATCGGTGAGAGTTTTCTCCGTGAGAGCAATCGGAGTTTCTCCCACCCGCTCCGCGAGTTCGCTGTCGGACAATTCCGTCAGCAACAACTTTCCACTCGCCGTCGCATGTGCCGGGCTGCTCTGACCCACCCAGGTATTGGTACCGACGCCGGACGGACCGTCCGCTTTGACGATGCTCACCGATCGATTGCCGTCGAGTATCGACACATTGACGCTCTCTCCGACAGTTTCCGCCAGTTCGGCGCACAATTCCTGACTCTGCCGCACCAGATCGCCGTCCGGCGACGCGGTGCGGGCCAGACGGACGATGGAATTGCCGAGCTGGAATTTTCCCCGGTTCTTCAATTGGGCGACGTAACCTCGCGAATCCAGAACGGCGACGAGGCGCGACGCGGTCGACTTGTGGACACCCAGCTCGTCGGCGATTTCCGTGACGCCGGCGGTACCGAGCCTGGCCAGGATTTCGAGTACCGCCAGCGCGCGGTCCACTGACTGCACAGCGCCGGACGGCCGGCTCCGATCTCCATTCGAGTTATCGTCCAATTCAGTCATCGCGACTTCAGGATAGGCGACATCACCGTGCGACGGTTACCTCCATCCACACCCGGTTCCGCGTCATCACCGTCGCGCACGGTGCACATTTCCGCGGTCGATCGCGGAATTGCTGCTATTTCCTCAACCAATCATCGTGGAATTACCCGCAATTCGAGGTTGACCCCCTTACTCTTCCCGACCTAATGTGTTGATATATCAGTTGTCGATGTCGGGTTGGATCAGTCCGATCCGTTTCGCAATTCACAGTTCTTCCCGGCGCCGTTCGAGCCAACACCGAACACCGAATCTCCCGCTACCTCGCCACACACAGGCACCCACCCAACCAGGAGGACCATTATGGGGTCACCGCGCGTAGTGATCATCGGAGCCGGCATCGTCGGCGCGAACCTGGCCGACGAGCTCACCGCTCGCGGCTGGGATCGGATCACGGTTCTCGACCAGGGACCGTTGCCGCTCACCGGAGGCTCCACGTCACACGCACCGGGCCTGGTGTTCCAGACGAACGCGTCCAAGACGATGACCGAATTCGCCCGGTACACGGTGGAGAAGTTCGTCGGACTCGACGTGGACGGCGAATGGTGCTTCAACCAGCTCGGCGGGCTCGAGGTGGCCACCACCCCCGAGCGACTCGCCGATCTGCACCGCAAGCAGGGCTGGGCCACCTCCTGGGGCATCGAGGGCGCCGTCCTCGACCCGGCCGAGTGCGCGAAGCTGCACCCGCTGCTGGACGAGAAGCGGGTTCTCGGCGGGCTGTACGTGGAGACGGACGGCCTCGCGAAGGCGTCCCGTGTCGTCGTCGCGCTGGCCCGGCGGGCCGAGGCCCGCGGTGCCGTGTTCCAGGGTTCGACGAAGGTGATCGGCATCGAACAGAGCGGCGGCAAGGTGACCGGCGTCGCCACCGCCGACGGTGTGATCCCCGCCGACATCGTGGTGTCCTGCGCGGGCTTCTGGGGTCCCGACATCGGCGCGATGGTGGGCATGGACGTCCCGCTGCTTCCCCTGGCGCACCAGTACGCGAAGACCGAGCAGATTCCCGAACTCGTCGGCCGGAACACCGAACTCGCCGAGGCGGGCTTCCCGATCCTGCGCCACCAGGACCAGGATCTGTACTTCCGTGAGCACGTCGACCGCCTCGGTATCGGCACGTACGCTCACCGCCCGATGCCGGTGAACCTGCGCGACCTGGACGCGAGCGACGACGTGTCCGCGTCCGACATGCCGTCGATGCTGCCGTTCACGGAAGAAGACTTCGCGCCGTCGTGGGAGCAGAGCAAGTTGCTGCTGCCGTGCCTCGAATCCGCGAAACTGGAGGCCGGTTTCAACGGGGTCTTCTCGTTCACCCCGGACGGCGGACCGCTCATCGGCGAGTCCCCGGACGTCGCCGGGTTCTGGATCGCCGAGGCAGTGTGGGTGACACACTCCGCCGGTGTCGGCCGGGCGGTCGCGCAACTGCTCGTCGACGGCCGCTCCGAGGTCGAACTGCACGGCTGCGACGTGCACCGCTTCGAGGAGATCCAGCTCGCACCCGACTACGTCAGCGAGACGTCGCAGCAGAACTTCGTCGAGATCTACGACGTGCTGCACCCGCTGCAGCCCAAGGAGTCTCCCCGCGACCTGCGAGTCAGTCCCTTCCACGCTCGCCAGAAGGAACTCGGCGCCGTGTTCCTGGAGAGCTCCGGCTGGGAGCGCCCGCACTGGTTCGAATCCAACGCCCATCTGGTGCAGGACCTTCCGGCCGAATGGCAGCCGCCGGCCCGGGAACCGTGGGCGGCGATGTTCCACTCCCCCATCGCCGCGGCCGAGGCCTGGCGCACCCGCACGTCGGTGGCGATGTACGACATGACACCGCTGAAGCGGCTCGAGATCAGCGGTCCCGGCGCGCTGGCCCTGCTCGACCGGCTGACGACCGGCAAGATGGACAAGTCCGTCGGGTCCGTCACGTACACGCTCGCGCTCGACGAGACCGGTGGCGTCCGCAGCGACCTCACCGTCACGCGACTGTCCGACACCGTCTTCCAGGTCGGCGCCAACGGCAACCTCGATCTCGACTACTTCCGCCGCCAATCTCCGGACGACGGCAGTGTGCAGATCCGGGACATCACCGGCGGCACGTGCGGGATCGGGTTGTGGGGTCCGCGAGCCCGGGATCTGGTGCAGGCGCTGAGCTCCGACGACTTCACGAACGAGAACTTCAAGTATTTCCGCGCGAAGCAGGTCCGCATCGGCGGTGTTCCCGTCACGGCGATGCGTCTGTCGTACGTCGGCGAACTCGGCTGGGAGCTGTACACGTCCGCCGACAACGGTCTGCGACTGTGGGATCTGCTGTGGGCGGAGGGGCAGAAGTACGACGTCATCGCCGCGGGCCGCGCCGCGTTCAACAGCCTGCGGATGGAGAAGGGTTACCGCTCGTGGGGCAGTGACATGACCACCGAGCACAACCCCTACGAGGCCGGTCTCGGTTTCGCGGTCCGACTGCAGAAGGGCGACTTCCGTGGGCGTGACGCGCTCGACGGCGTCTCCGACGAGACGGTGGAGCGGCGCCTGGCGTGCCTCATGATCGACGACCGCACGTCGGTGGTCCTCGGCCACGAGCCGGTGTTCGTCGACGGACAGCCCGCCGGGTACGTCACGAGTGCCGCGTTCGGTCACACGGTGGGGGCGCCGATCGCCTACGCCTGGCTTCCCGCGAACGCGACCGTCGACACCGCGGTGGAGATCGAGTACTTCGGTCGCCGCATCCCGGCAACGGTCGTGGCCGAGCCGCTCGTCGACCCCGAGATGAAGAAGATCCGGTCATGACCCTCCGAGACGACACGATCGCCGGATTCCTGGACTCGCTCGCCGCTCGGACTCCCGCGCCCGGCGGCGGCGCGACCGGCGCGCTCCACCTCGGCCAGGCAGCCGCGCTGGTCTCGATGGTCGCCCGCTACACCACCGGCAAGAGGTACGCCGACCACGGGATGCTCGTCGAACGCATCTGCGCCTCAGCAGATGCGTTCCGCGAGAAGGCACTGCAGTTCGCCGAGGACGACATGGCGGCTTTCACGGCCGTCATCGACGCCTACCGCCTCCCCCAGGACACGGACGACGAAACGGGTGCCCGCACGTCGGCGATCGCGACCGCCCTCGCCGGCGCCGCCGCGGTCCCCGCCGAGGTGGTGGTCGCGGCAGGCGACGTCGTCGCACTCGCCGACGTCCTGCTGCCGGTGGCGAACCGCACCGTCGTCAGCGACGTCGCGGCCGCCGCCGAGGCTGCCCGCGCAGCCGCCACCACCGCCCGGGTCAACATCGAGGTGAACCTGCCGGGTATCACCGATCCGGATACCCGCCGGGCCCTCACCGAGTGCCTGTCCGGCGTCGACGCGATCGTCGAGCGTGCCGACGCAGTCACGACACGAGTACGAAAGCAGCTGAGTGCATGACCAGAAGCCTCGGTGGCGCCGAACTCGCCACCTCCATCCGCAACGACGCGTCCGTCGCCGCCGCAGCCCTCGCCGAAATCGGGGTCCGGCCCAAGCTGGCGGTCGTGCAGGCCACCGACGACGAATCGACCGCCTGGTACGTGCGTTCCATCGCGTCGGCCGCGAAACGCACCGGAATCCTCTGCGACATCGTCGATCTCGGCGCCGCGGCGTCGACCGAGCAGATCCGCAGCACGCTCGTCGAACTCGGCCACGACCCGGACGTCCACGGAATCATCCTGCAGACACCCCTGCCGGACGAAACCGACCTCGACGCCCTCCGGGAGGCGATCAACCCCGCCAAGGACGTCGACGGCGCGAACCCGGTCAGCCTCGGCCGCCTCGTCGCGCGTCTGCCCGCGTTCGCGCCCGCCACCGCACAGGCCGTGATCGCCCTCCTCGATCACCACGGAATCTCCCCGCACGGCAGGACGGCCGCGGTGGTCGGCAGATCGACGGTCGTCGGAAGTCCCGTCGCGCATCTGCTCGTGCAGCGCAACGCGACGGTGACCGTCTGCCACCGGCACACCACCGACCTCGCCGCCGGCACCCGTGACGCCGACATCCTCGTCGTCGCCGTCGGCATTCCCGGACTGATCACCGCCGACCACGTCGCCGACGGCGCCGTCGTCATCGATGTCGGGACCACCGCGACCGCGGACGGCCGACTGCTCGGTGACGTCGACGCCGCGGCCGTCGACGGCCGGGCGGGCGCGCTGACCCCGGTCCCCGGCGGGGTGGGACCGGTGACCACGGCGTTGCTGCTCAATCACACGGTCGACGCCGCCGCGACCCAGTACGCCCAGACTCGATCGGACTCCCTGCTCTCCGGGTTCCGTAGCAGCGTCTGACTCCGTCTCCACCCCTTGACCCGCTCGTCCAGCCTGAAATAGCATGGGCCCATTCTGATATATCAGTTCGCTCGGACTGACACCTTAAGTAGTGACACCATAACCAGTCCGGCATCGAGGAGACCCACATGACCCAGACCTTCACCCTGACGCTCAGCTGCGCTCAGCGTCCCGGGATCGTTCACGCAGTCAGCTCCTTTCTCTTCGAGCAGAACTGCGATATCGCCGAGCATCAGCAGTTCGACGACACCCGGAGCGACGCATTCTTCCTCCGCACGTCGTTCGTGTCGGCGGAAGATGTCGACATCGAGCGCCTCACGGCGGAATTCGGGAGCGTCGCCGCGAAATTCGGCATGACGTTCAACTTCAACGGCAGCGACCTGCCCCGGGTGATCGTGATGGTCTCCAAGATGGGTCACTGCCTCAACGACCTCATCTTCCGCTGGCGAGCAGGCAACCTCGGCGCCGAACTCGTCGCCGTCGTCTCCAATCACGAGGTGCTGCGACCGATGGCCGAGGCCGCCGGGCTGCCGTTCGTCCACGTCCCGGTCACACCGACCACCAAGCCGCAGGCCGAGGCCCGGCTGCTCGAACTCGTCGAGGAGTTCGACGCGGATCTCGTGGTCCTCGCCCGGTACATGCAGGTGCTGTCGGACGACGCGTGCCGCGCGCTACGCGGACGGGCCATCAACATCCACCACTCGTTCCTGCCCGGTTTCAAGGGCGCCAAGCCCTACCACCAGGCGTTCGATCGCGGCGTCAAGCAGGTGGGGGCCACCGCCCACTACGTGACACCCGATCTGGACGAGGGTCCCATCATCGAGCAGGAAGTCATCCGCATCGACCACTCCTTCGACCCGGCGCGACTCGCCACGGTCGGGCAGGACGCCGAGGCCCTCGCGCTGTCGCGGGCCGTGCGCTGGCACTGCGAGAACCGCGTCCTGCTGCACGGTCATCGGACGGTCGTCTTCAGCTGAGGCGCTTCGCGCCCGTGCGCCTTTTTGGTAGCTCCCGCTACCAAAAAGGCGCACGGGCCGGAGGCCTACAGCAGGTCGCGGATGGCCTTCTCGAAACCGGCGACGTGGGCGAGGGTGAGGGACGAGGCAGTGCTCTCGTCGCCGTCGACGATGGCCCGGAGCAGGGACACATGCTCGCGGACGTGGCTGGCGACGTCGGGCAGCCGGTCGAGGAAGAGGCACCAGATGCGGGTGGCATGCGCGTCGAGGCTGACGAGGATGTCCTCGAGGTGAGGGTTCCCGGACGCCCGGTAGATCTCGCGGTGGACGCGCACGTCCTTGCGCAGGACTTCGCGCGGATCTTCGCTGTCGTCTATCTCGGCGATCTCGTCGGCGAGCGCGGTCAGCCGGGCTCGCGCGTCCGGGGACGCCGTCCGGGCCGCCCGGGCCGCCGCGGTGGGTTCGAGTTGCTTGCGGATCTCGGAGATGTCGGCGAGGTCGGTCATGTCGACGGCGGTGGCGAACGTGCCGCGACGCGGGTAGGCGACGACGAGACGTTCCCGCTCGAGGCGCTTGAGCGCTTCCCGTACCGGTGTCCGGCCGAATCCGAGTTCCTCGGCGAGACGGTCGTCGTTGATCGGTTCGCCGGGCCGGATGTCCAGCATGACCAGGCGTTCGCGCACGATCTCGTACGCGCGGTCGGCGTTGGTGCCGCCGTTCGACGCCGTGTCCGCGACCGATGAATGCGCCAGGCTCATGTTCCGTCTCCCTGATTTTCCGGAGCTATTGACCTTTGTCCGGTGCTGACCTTACTCTACTTTCCAGTTGATATATCAGTTCGAAGTCAACTGACCTTCCAGAAAGGCGAACCATGACCGTGGACACCGCACACCTCACCGAGGTGGCAGCAGCGAACCCGACGCTGACTCATTCGCTCGCCGATCTCGACCCCGCCGTGCACCAGGCGATCGCGGCCGAGCTCGAGCGACAGCAGGGCACCCTGGAAATGATTGCCAGCGAGAACTTCGCCCCGCTCGCGGTGATGCAGGCGCAGGGGTCGGTACTGACGAACAAGTACGCCGAGGGCTACCCCGGACGCCGCTACTACGGCGGATGCGAGCACGTCGACGTCATCGAGCAGCTCGCCATCGACCGCCTCACCGCACTGTTCGGTGCGAAATTCGCCAACGTGCAACCGCACTCCGGAGCGCAGGCCAACGCCGCCGCGATGTCGGCACTGCTGAAGCCCGGCGACGGCATCCTCGGCCTGGACCTCGCGCACGGCGGTCACCTCACGCACGGAATGAAGCTGAACTTCTCCGGCAAGCTCTACGACGTCGCCGCGTACCACGTCCGCGAGGACGACCATCTCGTCGACATGGACGAGGTGGAGCGTCTGGCCCGGGAGCACCGCCCGAAGCTGATCCTCGCCGGCTGGTCCGCCTACACACGCCAGCTCGACTTCGCCGCGTTCCGTCGCATCGCCGACGAGGTCGGCGCGTACCTCATGGTCGACATGGCGCACTTCGCCGGACTCGTCGCCGCCGGACTGCATCCCTCCCCCGTCCCGCACGCCCACGTGGTCACGTCGACGACGCACAAGACGCTCGGCGGTCCGCGCGGCGGTGTCATTCTCACCAACGACGAGGCATTGGCGAAGAAGTTCAACTCCTCGGTGTTTCCCGGTCAGCAGGGTGGTCCGCTCGAGCACGTGATCGCCGGCAAGGCCGTCTCGTTCAAGCTCGCCGCCGAGCCCGAGTTCCGGGAGCGTCAGGAGCGCACGCTCGCCGGTGCGAAGATCCTCGCCGACCGCCTGCTGCAGGACGATTCGCGGGAGGCGGGCATCAACGTCGTGTCCGGCGGCACCGACGTGCATCTGGTGCTGGTGGATCTGCGCGAGTCCGAGCTCGACGGTAAGCAGGCCGAGGACCGGTTGCACCGAGTGGGAATCACGGTGAACCGCAACGCGGTCCCGTTCGACCCGCGGCCGCCGATGGTCAGCTCCGGGGTGCGTATCGGTACTCCCGCGCTCGCGACCCGCGGTTTCGACCTGGACGCGTTCACCGAGGTCGCCGACATCATCAGCTACGCGCTGCGGCCGGCCACCGACGAGGCCGGGCTCGACGAACTCCGCGGCCGCGTCGACGCTCTCGCGCTGCGTTTCCCGCTCTACCCCGACCTGACGGAGGCGAACTGATGAGTGCCACCCAGCCCCCCGGCGCCCACCTGCCCGACCATCCCGACTTCCTGTGGCGTAACCCGGAACCGAAGAAGTCGTACGACGTCGTCATCGTCGGCGGCGGCGGGCACGGCCTCGCCACCGCGCACTACCTGGCGAAGAATCACGGCATCACCAATGTCGCGGTGTTGGAGAAGGGCTGGCTCGCGGGCGGCAACATGGCCCGCAACACCACGCTGATCCGGTCGAACTATCTGTGGGACGAGAGCGCCAAGATCTACGAGCACGCCCTGAAGTTGTGGGAGGGCCTCGAGGACGATCTCGATTACCCGATCCTGTTCAGCCAGCGCGGCGTCCTCAATCTCGCGCACAGCCTGCAGGACGTCCGCGACAGCGTCCGCCGGGTGGAGGCGAACAAGCTCAACGGCATCGACGCCGAGTGGGTCGGACCCGACGAGGTCAAGAAGCTGTGCCCGCTGGTGAACATCTCGAGCGACATCCGCTACCCCGTCCTCGGCGCGACGTATCAGCCGCGGGCCGGGATCGCCAAGCATGACTACGTGGCCTGGGGTTTCGCGCGCCGCGCCGACGAGGCGGGCATCGACATCATCCAGAACTGTGAGGTCACCGGGTTCGTCACGGACGGCAACAAGGTGACCGGGGTGAGCACCACCCGCGGCGACATCGCCACCGGTCAGGTCGCGCTGTGCGCGGCCGGGCACACCTCGACGCTCACCGACATGCTCGGCATCGCCACCCCCGTGCAGTCCCACCCGCTGCAGGCGCTGGTCTCCGAACTGCTCGAGCCCGTGCACCCGACCATCGTGATGTCCAACGCCATCCACGTCTACGTCTCGCAGGCGCACAAGGGTGAATTGGTGATGGGCGCCGGTGTCGACTCCTACAACGGGTACGGCCAGCGCGGCGCGTTCCACATCATCGAACGTCAGATGGCGGCCGCGGTGGAGTTGTTCCCGGTGTTCGCCCGCGCGCATCTGCTGCGCACCTGGGGCGGCATCGTCGACGTGTGCCCCGACGCCTCCCCGATCGTCGGACGCACCCCATACGACAACGTGTATCTCAACTGCGGTTGGGGCACCGGCGGATTCAAGGCCACCCCGGGGTTGGGCTGGTGTCTGGCGGACACCATCGCGAACGACGAACCGCACGAGTTCATCGCACCGTTCAGCCTCGACCGGTTCGTCACCGGCGCCCTCGTCGACGAGCACGGCGCCGCGGCCGTCGCGCACTGATCCCCCGTCGCGTACTGAAATTCAGGAGCCACAATGCAACTCATCGAATGCCCGTGGTGCGGGTCCCGAGAGGAAACCGAGTTCCACTACGGGGGCGAAGCCCACGTCCTGTATCCCGAAGACCCCGAATCGCTGACGGACGAACAATGGGCACATTTCGTGTTCTTCCGCGCGAACCCGAAAGGTCTTTTCGCGGAACGGTGGAACCACAGCGCCGGCTGCCGGCGCTGGTTCAACGCCGTACGCGACACCGCCACCTACCGATTCCACAGCGTCTACCGCTTGGACGAGCAGAAGCCGACGATATCGTGAACGCACCCTTCCGCACCCGCCAGGGCGGTCGCCTCGACCGCGACACCTCCTACACCTTCACGTTCGACGGCCGGGAACTGACCGGTCACCCCGGTGACACGCTCGGTTCGGCCCTGCTCGCGAACGGCGTCCACCAGATCACCACCAGCATCAAGCTCGGCCGGCCCCGCGGCATCACCGCGGCGTGGGCGGAGGACACCGGCGGTCTCGTGCAGATCGAGGAGCCGTTCCCCGAGCCGATGCTGCTCGCCACCACGATCGAGTTGTTCGACGGTCTCGTCGCCCGCGGCATCCCCGGTCAGGGACGGCTCGCCGAGATCGCTGATTCGGCGAAGTACGACGCGAAGCACGTCCACACCGACGTCCTCGTCGCCGGCGCCGGACCGGCCGGTCTGGCCGCCGCTCTCACCGCGGCCCGGGCAGGTGCGCGGGTGGTGCTCGTCGACGAGCAGAGCGAAGCCGGCGGAGACCTGCTCGGCAGCACGGACCTCATCGACGGCGCCCCCGCCCTCGACTGGGTCGCGGCCGCGGTCGCCGAACTCGCGACCTACCCGGATGTGCTGCACCTGCAGCGCACCACCGCGTTCGGCAACTACGACGACGGCTTCGTCCTCGCGCTGCAGCGTCGCACCGATCACCTCGGTGTCGAGGCTCCCGCGGCGCTGAGCCGCCAACGGGTCTGGCGGATCCGCGCCCGGCACATTCTCGTCGCCGCCGGCGCGCACGAGCGTCCCGTCGTCTTCACCGACAACGACCGCCCGGGCATCATGCTCGCGCACGGCGCCCGCACCTTCCTGCACCGCTACGGTGTCAAGGTGGGCGAGCAGGCCGTCGTGTTCACCACCAACGACAGCGCGTACGAAGCCGCGATCGACCTGCACGACGCCGGGGTCCGCATCAACGCGATCGTCGAGGCCCGCGACGAGGCACCCGCCCGCTGGCAGCGCGAGTGCGACGCGCGCGGCATCACGATCCGTACGGCGTCGGTGGTGTCCGGCACCCGCGGCAACGGCCGGATCAGTCACGCCGTCGTGTCGCACCGCACGGACACCGATCACCGGTTCCGCGTCCCCCTCGCCTGCGACGTCCTGCTGGTCAGCGGCGGCTGGAACCCGGCCGTGCACCTGTTCTCCCAGGCCCGCGGCAAGCTCCGCTACGACGAGAACCTCGGTGCCTTCGTGCCCGGCGAGGACCTCGACGGAGTCTCCGTCGCCGGGTCCGCGAACGGTGTGTTCGACCTGGACGGGTGCCTGCGCGACGGGCAGACCGCCGGCCAGTCGATCATGCGCGACCTCGGCTACACCGTTCCCGAACGCACGATCGACCCGGAACCTGCACCCGCGATCGAACAGTCCACTCCGCTGGTGCTCTGGCGGGTGCGGGACGTCGCCGGTGAGGACACCCAGTTCGTCGACGTGCAGCGCGACGCGACGGTCGCCGCCCTCGCCCGCGCGGTCGGCGCCGGAATGACGTCGATGGAGCACATCAAGCGCTACACCACCATCGGCACCGCGCACGACCAGGGCAAGACGTCCGGTGTGATCTCCTCCGGCATCACGGCCGAACTGCTCGGCAGGCCGATCGAGACACTGGGCACCACCACGTTCCGGCCGCCCTACACCCCGGTCGCGTTCGCAGCCCTCGCCGGCCGCAGCCGCGGCGCCCTCTTCGACCCCGAACGGGTGACGGCACTGCACGATTGGCACGTCGGCCGCGGC
Organism: Rhodococcus sp. A14; assembly: GCF_011603105.1. Taxonomy (NCBI): domain Bacteria; kingdom Bacillati; phylum Actinomycetota; class Actinomycetes; order Mycobacteriales; family Nocardiaceae; genus Rhodococcus; species Rhodococcus sp. A14. Next base: position 110,097 of record NZ_JAAOQS010000005.1, read on the forward strand.
GCGGTGTTCGAGGACGTCGGCCAGTGGAAGCGTCCCCGCTTCTACCCCCTCCCCGGGGAGGACATGGACGCCGCCGTGCTGCGCGAATGCGCCGCCGTGCGCCGCAGCATCGGCATCCTCGACGGCTCCACCCTCGGCAAGATCGACGTCCAGGGCCCCGACGCCGGGGTGCTGCTCGACATGGTCTACACGAACATGATGAGCACCCTGAAGGTCGGCATGGTCCGCTACGGCGTCATGTGCGGCGTCGACGGCATGGTCATCGACGACGGCACGGTGATGCGCCTGGACGACGACCGGTTCCAGGTCTTCACCACCACCGGCGGCGCCGCGAAGATCCTCGACTGGATGGAGGAATGGCTGCAGACGGAGTGGCCCCACCTGAAGGTGCGGCTCACCTCGGTCACCGAACAGTGGGCCACGTTCCCCGTCGTCGGACCGCGCTCCCGCGACGTGATCGGTGAGGTCTTCCCCGACCTCGACGTCACCAACGACGCGTTCCCGTTCATGGCGTGGCGCGACACCTCCCTCGGCGGCGTCCACGTACGGGTCGCGCGGATCAGCTTCTCCGGCGAACTCGCGTTCGAAGTCAACGTCGACGGCTGGCACGCTCCCGCGGTCTGGGCGCGCCTGATCGCCGCGGGCGAGAAGTTCGACATCACCCCGTACGGCACCGAGACCATGCACGTCCTCCGCGCCGAAAAGGGTTACCCGATCATCGGTCAGGACACCGACGGCACGGTCACCCCGCAGGACCTCGGGATGAGCTGGGCCGTGTCGAAGAAGAAGCGCGACTTCATCGGGAAGCGCTCCTTCACCCGGGCCGAAAACCAGAACCCGCTGCGCAAACAGTTCGTCGGGCTGCTGCCCCTCGACAAGCAGACCGTGCTGCCCGAGGGCGCACAGATCATCGAAGAGGCGTTGGACGGCATCCTGCCGCCCGCACCGGTGCCGATGCTCGGGCACGTCACGTCGAGCTACCTCAGCGCCGAACTCGGCCGCCCGTTCGGGCTCGCCCTCGTCAAGGGCGGCCGGGCCCGGCTCGGCGACACCCTGCACGTCCCGGTGGACGGAACCCTGGTCGCCGTCGAGGTCACCGGTTCCGTCCTCGTCGATCCCGAAGGAGCACGCCGCGATGGCTGACACCCTCGTCCCCCTCAGCCCCCTGCACGGTTGGGACCAGAAATTCTCCGAACTCCCCGAGTCGGTGACCATCACCGAGGAACCGTTCGTCGCGATGGTCGACCTGTGGGTCGACCCGGCCGGACCGGGAGCCGCGGCCGCCGCGGCGGTCCTCGGGTTCGACCTCCCCACCGCGGCGTCGACGTCCGCCGGCACCGACGCGATGACCGCGGTCTGGCTCGGTCCCGAGGAGTGGCTGGTCACCACGCGGTCACAGCCGGCGCCCGCGCTCGAATCGGACCTGCGGGCGGCGGCGGCCCCCCACGGCGGTGCCGCGATCGACGTCTCCGGACAGCGAACCACCCTGCGGCTGCGCGGCACTCACGCCCGCGACGTCCTCGAGAAGGGTTGCTCACTGGATCTGCATCCCACGGTGTTCGTCCGCAGCACTGCGGCGCAGACCATGCTCGGCCTCGCGGGCGTGATCCTGATCGCGCTCGACGACCGGGGAACCGACTACCGGATCCTCGTGCGGTCGTCGTTCGCCCGGTATCTCGCGGAGTGGCTGATCGACGCCGCCGAGGAGTTCGGCGTCGACCCCGTGTAAGCGACAGCGCCGGTTCGGTGGACGGCACGGCGTCGTCCACCGGACCGATCCCCCCCCCCTTCTGGAAGGAGGTGCGCCCGAATGGTTCCGTTCCCGACGCTCACCGCCACCGGCCCCGGCCGACTGCTCGAGGCTCTCGCACGCGATGTTCCCCTGGTCTGCGGCATCGTCAACGTGACCCCGGATTCGTTCTCCGACGGTGGCCGATACCTCGACACCGAGGCCGCGGTCGAGCACGCCCTGTCTCTGGTCGCGGAGGGCGCCGACCTCCTCGACGTCGGGGGCGAGTCGACCCGTCCCGGGTCCCGCCCGCCGTCCGTCGCGGAGGAGATCGCGCGCGTGGTGCCGGTAGTCGCGGCACTCGCGATGTCGACGTCGGTCCCGATCTCGGTCGACACCTCGAGACCGGACGTCATGCGGGAGGCGGTCGCCGCCGGCGCGTCGATGATCAACGACGTTCGTGCCCTCCGACTTCCGGGTGCGCTGCGGGCTGCCGCCGATCTCGACGTGCCCGTGTGCCTGATGCACATGCGCGGCGAGCCCGAAACGATGCAGACGTCGCCGGACTACGGCGACGTCGTGTCCGAGGTGCGCCGGTTCCTCGTCGACCGTGTCGGCGCCTGCCGGGGAGTGGGAATTCCCCTCGAGCACCTCATGGTCGACCCGGGTTTCGGCTTCGGCAAGACCCTCGCCCACAACCTTGCACTGTTGTCCGAACTTCGGCAGATGACGGATCTCGGTGTTCCCGTGATGGCCGGACTGTCCCGGAAAGGCATGCTGGGCACGATCACCGGTCGCAGCGTCCACCACCGTCAGGCCGCCTCGGTGGCCGCTGCGCTGATCGCCGCACAGAACGGGGCAGCTGTACTCCGGGTGCACGACGTGGCCGCCACCGTGGACGCGATGTCCGTGCTCCGCGCGCTCGTATATCCTGGTCGCGCAAACTCCAGTCCCGCGTCGAATCGAGCCTCCGCACTGTGAACAGCTCCGTGTCCGCCGCCGGTCTCGCGACCATCGATACCGCTGGGGTCCAGCCGATCGGTAGTGCTGAGGCACAGCTGATCGGTGCCGGTGCACAGCTGATGGAAACGATGTATCACGATCCGCGGACCGGCCTGCGGCACGCGGAGCGTCACCTGCGACGTCTGGCCCGTTCCGCGGCCGTGCTCGGGTACGAGTTCCGGGAACGTGACGTCCGGCGCCGACTCGCGCAGCGACTGTCCGGCGTCGGCGCGGCCCGGGTCCGCGTGCGCCTGCACCGCGACGGCGGTGTGGACGTCGACGTCTTCGGGCCGCCGGTCGCACCCGCGTCGGTGTCTCTCGTGCTCGACGACGAGCCCGTCGACTCCCGGGACGTCCTCCTCGGACACAAGACGACGTTGCGCGAGCGATACGACCGCAGACGACACCGCCATCCCGGGGCCGGCGACGTCGTGCTGGTCAACGAACTCGGGCACGTCACCGAGACCACGATCGCGAATCTCGCCGCCCGGATCGACGGCGTCTGGTGGACGCCACCATTGGCGTCGGGGTGCCTGCCGGGTGTCGAGCGGTCCTGGCAGCTCGACCGCGGGCTGATGCGCGAACGCATTCTCACGCCGGGCGATCTCCTGGCCGCCGAGGCGCTCGCCGTGACGAGCTCACTCAAAGGCGTGCTGCCCGCGACCCTCCGGCCGTAGCCTGCGTCGTTTCCGGATGTAGTGCACACCACCTCTTGACCCGCCTCCGCACCTGACCTACTGTTATCGCACACACTGATATATCAATATCAGACCTATTGGATCACACGCGCGACTCCGCGACCACAACGCCCGACTGTCAAAGGAAAAGGCATGAGAGCTGGAAAGATTCCCTCGGATCGACGGTTCACGGCGACACACAGCTGGTTGGCCCTCGCACCGGGACAGAGCTTCTCCGACTACCCGCTCCGGGCCGGGGTCACGGACACGGCACTCGACGAGATCGAGGTGGTCGGGCTTGAACTTCCGGCAGTGCGCAGCACGATCGAGGCGGGCGCACCCTGCGCGCTCGTCTGGACGTCCGCGCGGACCGTCGTCACGGTGTTTGCGCCGATCAGCGGACTCGTCACGATGACGAATGACGACGCCCTCGCGAACCCGCAACTCGTCGCCGACGACCCGTTCCATCGCGGCTGGCTGTTCGCCGTCCTCCCCTCACCGACGTCGTCCGCCTACGGACTTCTCACCCCCGCGCAATACACACACGAACTCAGTGAGGCGGTGTAATCCCATGACCATCAGCGTGTTCGACCTGTTCTCCGTCGGCATCGGCCCCTCGAGTTCGCACACCGTCGGACCGATGCGCGCCGCCGCACGGTTCGTCTCCGACCTCCGAGCTCTCGACGCCCTGCCCGCAGTCGCGGACATCCGCGTCGACCTGTACGGGTCGCTCGCAGCCACGGGAGCGGGCCACGGAACGATGTCCGCGGTGCTGCTCGGACTCGAGGGGTACTTTCCCGAGAAGATCGAGACCGAGGAGATGGAACGACGTCTCGAGGAGATGCGCAGTACCCGGCACATCAGGGTCGGCGGATCCCACGAGGTCGCGCTCGCCGAGGACGAGATCGTCCTCCATCCGCTGACCATCCTGCCGCTGCACCCGAACGGGATGAAAATCACCGCGTCCACCGCCACCGGCGTCGAGATCCACAGCGAAACCTACTTTTCCATCGGCGGCGGCTTCGTCGTCACCGAAGCGGAGAGCGCGGAGCCGCCGGCCACCGCCACCGGCGGTCTGTCGTTCGGGTCCGCCAAGGAACTCCTCGACGTCGCGGCCCGCCACGGCTACGCCATCAGTGACGTGATGCTCCAGTTCGAACGCGAAACGCGGTCGACCGTGGAGATCTACGAGCGACTCCTGCATATCCGCGACGTCATGGTGGAATGCGAGAAGCGCGGGATCGCGCGCGACGGAATTCTTCCCGGCGCTCTGCGCGTGCGCCGGCGCGCCCGGGACTGGTACCTGCGCCTGAATAAGGAAGACCCGCAACGTGATCCCGCATTCGCCGAGGACTGGGTCAACCTCGTCGCGCTGGCCGTCAACGAGGAGAACGCATCCGGTGGCCGGATCGTCACCGCGCCGACCAACGGGGCCGCGGGCATCATCCCCGCGGTGCTGCACTACGCCGTTCACTACACCCCGGCCGGGAAGTCGGATCCCGACGACACCGCGATCCGCTTCCTCCTCGCCGCCGGCGCCGTCGGATCGCTGTACAAGGAACGCGCGTCGATCTCCGGAGCCGAGGTCGGTTGCCAGGGCGAGGTGGGTTCCGCGGCGTCCATGGCCGCTGCCGGGCTTGCGGAGATCCTCGGCGGCACAATCGAACAGGTGGAGAATGCCGCGGAGATCGCGATGGAGCACAGCCTCGGACTCACCTGCGACCCCATCGAAGGACTGGTGCAGATTCCGTGCATCGAACGCAACGCGATCTCGGCGGGCAAGGCCATCAACGCCGCTCGCATGGCCCTGCGCGGCGACGGCACCCACCGGGTCAGCCTCGACCAGGTGATCGAGACGATGCGCTCGACCGGCGCAGACATGCTGTCGAAGTACAAGGAAACGTCGACCGGTGGTCTGGCCGTCAACGTCCCGGTCAACTATGTCGAGTGCTGACATGATCACCGACGAACTTCGCCTTCTCCCCGCCCGCGCCGCGCACTTCATCCGGCGGCACCCGGTTCCGAAGCGCGGCGACTTCGCACCCGAGACCCGTCTGTCAGTGCTCGACGTCCTCGTGCACTGCGCACCGGTCCGCGGCGACGCGTTCGTGGCCTTCCAGCTCCTCAGCCGGCGCGAGCTGCCCGGCTCGTACCTTCTCCACGTCGACGTCGTGGACGACGCGCTGTCCGCCCTCGACACGTTCGCCGTCACCGAGTACGAATGCGAGCAGAGTTTCGGCCCGAACTGGCAGGACGTCGTGCGACACGCCGTGGAAGCGGCAGCCCTCCTGCACGGGCACTTCGGAGCACTGACGCGGACGACAAGCGTCGCCGACAGCCGCAGGCGGCTCGGCGCCTGGGCCTGCGCACGCGATGCGGCCTGGGAAGCGGGCCGCATCAAATCCTGGTACCGCGCCCAGGACGCCGCGTGGGAACGACACTTCATGGACGAGGCGACAGTGCGCGAGGACGAGCAACTGTGCGCGGACATCGCGACCGCGGTGCGCGACGCGGCAGCAGCGCACGCCGTGTCGGATCTCGTCGGGCGGCACGATTTCACCAGCGCACACTTCGACACACTGCTCGCCCCGTGGCGGACGGCCGCCGCGCACCTGCTCCCGCGGGATGACTACTGCGCGGCCGCGAGCACAGTGTCGACGAACGTCCGCGGCAGGTCGGGATGACCGTTCTCCCGCAGCGCCGACAGCGCCGCGACGACGTTCGGGCCGCCGTCGGGTAGGAACCGGTTCAGCCCGTGCCGGGCGCACTCCACCGCCGCCGGCAGCAGCATCGCCTGCGCCTCGTCGCGGCGTCCGGCCGCCCACAGGCACGACACGAGCAACCGGACCGCCTGCAGGCAGGCCCGGTGCCGCCCGGTCCCGTCGAGTTGCCGAACCCAGTCGTTCGCCCATTCGCACGCGAGATCCGCGTCCGCCGGATCGCCCCGCGCCGCGAGCAACGTGATGGCCGCCTCTTCCTCGAGTTGTGCCGTCGCCAGGTCGAGGCCGTTCGCCGGGGTGCGCCGGGTCTCGCGTGTGACGGGCACGAACCCGGGTGCCGGGGGCAGCCCGATCCGCACCCGCTCATTGTCGACGGCGGCCCGCAGCCGGGGCAGGGAGAACGTCTCGGCCGTCCGCACCCCCTCGTCGAGTTGTCGTGCCGCGCCGTCGCGATCGCCGCGCACCGCCATGATCCGCGCCCTGAGGCAGTAGTGCCGGATCATGAAATCCGGTGCGCCACCGAGCGCGGCCGCGTCGAACGTCTCGTTGAGCAGCTCGTCCGCTTCATCGACCCGGCCCTGCTCGTAATGGACCTCGGCGAGTAGTGCGCGGGTGAGTCGCGCATGTTGCGACTGCGTGTTCTCCGCCTCCCGGACAAGCTGGAACGCCTTGCGGTACAGCTCCATCGCACCGCCGACGTCGAGCTGCTCGAACTTCGCGAGTCCGGCGAAACAGTACCCGTAGGCGACGGAGTACGGTCCCGTGTTCTGCCGGTGGTACGGGGCCGCCCAGCTCTGCCTGCGGTGGGCGTCCTCGAACCGGAATTCACACGTGTCCACGAACGTCTCGATGAGAGCGGCCATCGACACCACGAAGGGGTGGTACTCCGTGGGATGGGCGAGGCATTCGGTGACGAGCTCCCGCACCCCCTCGATGCGGTCGGCGGTCACCTCGATATCACCTTGCAGGACATCCGCTTCCACCCGGAGCTGGGCGGCGCGACGCTCGGGCATCTCGCCGCTGTCGATCTGCTCGAGCGCGCGGGTTCGGGCGGTTTGCGCGAGTTCGAGTCGCTGGAGTTCGCAGTTCGCCCATCCGATGGTGAGCTGCAGCCGCGGGCTTGCGTCCACCAGGTCGGCGGGCAGCTTCCCGATCAGGCAGAGCAGCGTCGACATCTGTGACCGATCGAGGAGGTAGAGGTCGTCCTCCTCGAGCAGTTCCACCGCTCGCTGCGGTTCACCGGCCGCGAGGATGTGGTCGACGGCCTCGCCCAGCCGGTGCCGTTTCCGGAACCAGTCGTATGCCCGGCGGTGCAGATCGGTGATGCGCCCGGGGTGGTCCCGTTCGAGACGCTGATGGAGGATCTGCGCGAACAGGTGGTGATAGCGATACCACTGGCGGTCGTCGCCCGTCCTCCCGAGGAACAGGTCACGGGCAACGACCTGCTCGAGTTTCGCTTGCCCGTCCTGCACGCCGCCCAGCGCCGACGCCAGATCGCCGCACACCTTGTCGGGGACGGACGTGGCGAGCATGAAGTCGAGCATGTCGGGTTCGAGGGCGTCGAGCACGTTCTCGGCGAGATACTCGCCGATCGCGTCGGTCCCCGTCCGGAGCTGTTCGATCAGGTTCTCCGGAGTTCCGGCTTCGCGCAACGACAACGAGGCCAACTGCAGTGCCGCGATCCAGCCGTCGGTCGATTCCCGGAGTTGTTCGATCTCGGTGTCCTTCAGGGGAACCTGTACCCGGTCCGACAGGAAGTTCTGCGATTCGCCGAAATCGAAACACAGGTCGTCGGACGCTATTTCGTTGAGTTCGTCGAGCACCCGCATCCGACTCAGCGGCAGCCCCGACCGGCTCCGGCTCGCCACGACGATCTTCAAGTGGTGGCAGCCGTTGTCGAGCAGGAACTTCATCGAGTCGATCGGCCCGGTGCCAGTGATGCGGTGCCAGTCGTCGATCACGACGACGAGGGTCTCCCCGCTGTCGTGAAGCCGGTTGATCAGGGACGTGAGGACGAACCGTTCGACCGCGTCCCCGTGCTCCTCGAGCGACTGGCCCAGATCGGTGACGACCTCCGGGCGTACCCGCCTGATCGCCTCGACGAGGTGGGTGAGAAACCACATCACGTTGTTGTCGTCCCGGTCCACGGTCAGCCACGCGACCGCCGTCCCGCCGTCGACCAGGTCGTCGCGCCACTGGGCGACCAGACTGCTCTTGCCGAACCCGGCCGGCGCGTGGACGAGCGTCAGCCTGCGGTCCCGGCCCGCGCGGAGGACGGCGAGGAGCCGCCGGCGCGGCACGAGCTGCCGGGTGGTGGTGGGCGGGCGGAACTTCGTCACCGGCGCGGGCGGGGTCGGCGGCGTCCGCACGTTGTACGGGAGCCCGGGGCCCCCGGACCGGGTGGATTCGCCCGCACGACCGTGCAGCTGCTCGGGTGCCCGCCGAACCGGGATGTACATGTCGTCGACGACGACACCGTTGCGTCGCTCGACCGCCCGGAGCTCGTTGCCGAAGTCGGCGGCGCCGCCCGGCCTGTCCTCGACCGCGCGGGCCATGGCATGTTCGACTGCGCTGCACACGTCGTCGGGGATTCCGGCATCCCGCAGGTCGGGGACCGCCTGCCTGGAGATCCGCAGGAACTGCCCGACGACCTGCTCACCGCTCCGGCGCTCGTACGCCGCATGCCCGGTCAACGCGCAGAACAGGGTGGACCCGAGACTGTAGACGTCCGACTCCACCGTCGGTGGCCTTCCTTCGAGCACCTCCGGCGCGGTGAACGCCGGGGACCCGGTGATCGAGCCTGCCGTCGTCTCGAATCCGCCGGAGACGCGGGCGATGCCGAAGTCGGTCAATTGCGGCTCGTCGTATTCGGTGAGCAGGATGTTCGCGGGTTTGACGTCGCGGTGGAGCATCCCACCGCGATGCGCGGTCTCGAGGGCGCCGGACATCTTGATCCCGAGCCGCAGCACCTCCTGCCACCCGAGGGGACCCGACCGACGGATCTGCGCATCGAGGGAACCGAACGAGTGGTACGGCATGACGAGGAACGGCCGCCTGCTCCGGGTGACACCGACCTGGTAGACGGCGACGATGTTCGGGTGCCCGGACGTCCGGCCCATCGCCCGTTGCTCGCGCACGAACCTCGTCACGTTGTCGGGGTCGAGGTTCGACGTCAGGACCTTGACGGCCACCGTGCGGTCGAGGTCCTCCTGCAGGCAGCGGTAGACGACCCCGAACCCGCCGCGGCCGATCTCCACGGCATCGTCGAACCCTGCCGCGGCCAGCTCGGTCGTGATCTCCGGCTGGCGCTGGGTTGCCCACGGATCGTCGTTCGTCATCGGCCCTGCACCACCTCTGACACGCTCCACCCAGAATAGTCCGCGGAGTCCATCCGACGAGCGGAGGCGATGCGGTCAGTCGCGGGTCGCGACGGGTGCCCCGAGTCGTGCCGACACCCGCCTGCCGGATTCCGCGACCGCCCGCCCGAGCGACTCGAGCATGGACTCGGGGACCCGGAACCGTGGGGCGGACAACATGACGGCCGCGACCAGTACGCCGCGATGATCGCGGACCGGCGCCGAGATGCCGACCTCCTCGATCGACGTGCGTCCGTCGTTGACGGCGTATCCGCGGTCGCGGGTGTCACTCAGCTCGTCGAAGTACTCGCCGCGTGACTCCTGCTCGTCGGGTCCGACGAGCAGACGCCGGTCGAACAGCCGCTCGGTCTCCGCCCGCGGCATCTCGGAGAGGAACACCTGGACGGACGAACTCGCATAGGTGTCGTAGCGGGTGCCCACCGCGGCGGTGTGCTTGACCTGCTTGGGACTGGGAATCTGTTCGACGACGACGGATTCGTGCCCGTTCCACACCATGAGCGCGCTGGTCTCGCCGGTGCGGCGGGTGAGTTCCTCCAGTTCCGGCTGCGCCACGCGGCGGACGTCGAGGTTGGCCAGCAGTGGCCCCGCGAGAGCGATGAGACCGAGGCCGAGTCGGTAGCGTCCGGTGCCCTCGTCACGCTCGACGTAGCCGGCTTTCTCGAGGGTGGCGAGCATGCGGGAGACGCTGCTCTTGTGCAGATCGACCTTGCGCGCGATCTCGGTGACGCCGAGGACCGGTTCCGCGATCGAGAAGGATTCGAGCACCCGCAGTCCGTTGAGGAGGACCGACGGGGACGGTTTCGCGTCACCGTCGTGCTCGCCCGGTCCGTTGTCCGCGAGTCGATCGACGTCGTCCACACTCATGATCGTTGCGCTCCTTCGGTTCCGCCTATACCACCGCCGACCCTGCCACACCCGTGGCAGGGCCGGTGTCCCGGTCAGACGCCGAGGATGTTGTGCTCGGGTCCGAACGGGAACCGGGTGATGTTCTCCGCGCTGGCCTCGCCGACGACCAGGATGTCGTGTTCGCGGTATCCGCCCGCGCCGGGCTGCCCCTCCGGCACCATGATCATCGGTTCCATCGACACCACCATGCCGGGCTCGAGGACCGTGTCGATGTCCTCCCGCAGCTCGAGTCCGGCCTCGCGCCCGTAGTAGTGCGAGAGCACGCCGAACGAGTGCCCGTACCCGAACGTGCGGTTCGGCAGCAGTCCCTCGGCCTCGTACATCTCGTTCAGCTCGGCCGCGATGTCCTTGCAGACCGCGCCCGGCTTGATCAGTTCGAGTCCGCGGCGGTGCACCGCGACGTTGACCTCCCACAAGCGCAGGTGCTCGGCCGACGGTTCCCGGTAGAAGAGGGTGCGTTCGAGCGCGGTGTAGTAGCCGGCGATCATCGGGAAACAGTTCAGCGACAGGATGTCTCCGCGCTCGACCTGCCGGCTGGTCGCCCAGTTGTGGGCGCCGTCGGTGTTGATGCCTGATTGGAACCACACCCAGGTGTCGCGCAGTTCGGCGTGCGGGAAGGTGGCCGCGATCTCGCGGATCATCGCGTTCGAGCCGGCGATCGCCACCTCGTATTCGGGGACCCCCTCGGTGATCGCCGCGCGGATCGCCTCGCCGCCGAGGTCACCGATCCGGGCCCCGTGCTTGATCAGTTCGATCTCCTCGGGCGACTTGATCATGCGCTGGCACATCGCGGCCTTCGCGACGTCGGTGAACGTCATCCCGGGCAGAACCGCCGCGATCCGGGTCCGCACGTCGGGGGTCAGGTGGTCGTCCTCGACACCGAGTGTGCCGCGCGAGATGCCCTGCTTCGCCAAGACCTGCTGCACGGCGTACTCGAAGTTGTCGCGGCGCCAGTCCGTGTAGACGACGTTCTCGCCGAACGACCGCCGCCACGGCATCCCGGCATCGATGTTGGCGGACACGGTGGTCGAGCCGTCCTGGCTGACGACCAGGGCGTACGGCCGCCCGAACGCCGTGTAGAGGAAGTCGGAGTAGTAGTTGATGTTGTGGTAGCTGGTGAAGAGCACGGCATCGAACCCGTTGTCCGCCATGTGCTTACGCAGGGCGACCAGCCTGCGGTCCATTTCCACCGGGGAGAACGTGGGAACGACCTTCTCGCCGTTGGGGATGCTCTTGATGCGCTCCAAGTTCATGATGTTCCTTTCGAGTTGCCGGCGGCATCGCGTGATGCCGCACTTCTGTGGGATCTACGGGTGGTCAGGTGTCGGCCAGGGGGCGCTGGGAGGTTTCGCGGGCCATGAGCATGGCCCCCATGGCGACGAGGGCCGCGGCGACGAGATACCAGGCGGGCGCGAGGGTGCTGCCGGTGAGCTCGATCAACAACGTGGCGACGAACGGCGCGGTGCCGCCGAACAGTGCATTGGCGGTGTTGAAGCTGAACGCGAAACCGCTGTAGCGGACCTGGGTCGGGAAGATCTCGGCCAGGAAGGTGGGAAGCGTGCCGTCGTTCATGGTGAGGAACGCGCACAGCACGATCTGGATGAGGACGATTCCGACGATTCCGACGGCGCCGAGTGCACTGAACAGCGGGACGGTGAACACCGCGAAGCAGACCGACGCGGCAATGAGAACTCGCTTGCGGCCGAAGCGGTCCGAGAGCGCACCCATCCCGAAGATGAAGACGATGTAGCAGGCGAGAGCGATCGACGCGGCGACGAACGAGGCCGTGTGGCCGACGTTCAACACCTCCGACAGATACGTCGGCATGTAGCTGAGGATCAGGTAGAAGCCGACCGCATTGAGGCAGGTGACACCGAACGCGATGGCGATCGCGCGCCGATGGTGGGTGAACAGGATCGACAACGGCGCGTTGGACTCCACCTTCTGTTCCATTTCCTGGAACTTCGGGGTGTCCTCGAGCTTCAACCGAATGTAGCGGCCGATCAGGCCCATCGGCGCCGCGAGCAGGAACGGCAGCCGCCAGCCCCAGCCCTCGAGCTGTTCCGTCGACAGCACCGCGGTCAGCAGTGCCGCGATCAACGATCCGAACAGCAGCCCGGCGGCCGTGGACGCGGGCACGACGCTCGTGAACAGCCCGCGCTTGCGGTCCGGGGCGTACTCGGCGAGGAACGCCGAGGCGCCCGCGTACTCGCCGGCGGCGGAGAATCCCTGCACCATGCGGACGAGCAGCAGCAGGACCGGTGCGAGGTAGCCGATCTGATCGAAGCCGGGGATCAGGCCGATGCAGAACGTCGACGCCGACATGATGAGGATCGACAGTGACAACGCCGTGCGACGTCCGATCTTGTCACCGAAGTGCCCCCAGACGAGTCCGCCGATCGGGCGGATGACGAACGAGATGGCGAACACGGCGAACGTGGCCAGCAGACCCGTCGTGGGCTCGGCCTCGGGGAAGAAGACCACCGCGATAACCGTTGCGAGATAGCCGTATACGGCGTAGTCGAACCATTCGACGAAGTTGCCGATGAAGCTCGCTGTGATGACCCGCCGGAGAACACGGGGCGAGGGGTTCACCGCGCCGTCCTCGTCCGATTGCGGCGGGGCTGAGGGGGAATTGAGGTTTTGGGCCATGCCCACTCCTTCTCGGGGCGTCGGCGCTTGCCGACTGCGACGAATGGCATTTGTTGCTTTCATTGCAACGACAATTCGTTCACCGACCATATTGTGCTCAGCATCACATGTCAACGATGTTTTGCTTCTCATGACCGGACCGCGGTTGCAAGGGGTGAACCAAGGTGACACCGCAGTAAACACGGACGGGCGCAGTTGCGCTACCCCGATCCGCGGTTCCCGGCGATGTTCACGGGAATGCAACACCGTTGCAACAGCTGAGTTCGGAGGTGGCTTTCCCGGTCACCCGTGAAAGTCAGAGCGCGCTCGCGTCGACCGCACCGCCCGAGATAGAGGCGGGTCGCGGGGTGCACGGCAGCGAGACGCGGCGAACCCGTCGGATCCTCGCCGAGTAGCGCGAAGATCTGATCGAGCCGCTGATACAGCGTCTGACGCTGCACATGCAGCCGGGCCGCCGCCTCGGTCTTGTTGCACCCGCACTGCAGGTAGACGTCCAGCGTGTCGATCAGACGGCGAGCACGTTCGGGCCCGACCGCGAGAAGCGGCCCGAGCAGTTCCCTGACGAACGACGTCAGCAGGGCCGGATCGCCGATTCGCCGGCCGAGGCGTTCGAGAGCGAGTTCCGCGGCGTCCACGATGGTGTCGGCGATACCCAGATCGGCCGCGAGGTCGAGCGCGAACCGCGCCTCCGCCAGCGTCTCGGGGAGCCCGATCAGACCGATGACCACCGGACCCACCGCAACCCGCGCCAACTCCGCCTGCGGTGTCGCGCGCAGCGATTCGACCAGCGACGCGCAGGAACCGACTCGGTCGTCGGCCCGGAGCACGACGATTGCGTGCAACTCGTCGCCGGCGATGGACGACACAGTTCCGGCCGCGTACCGGTGCAGTGCCGCATCGACAGCGCCGAGCGATACCGGACCGTCGACCGAACGTCCGACAACCCCCGACGTATGACGCTCCGTCGGCCATCCCGGCCGCGCGCGCCGCCGCAACGAGACGCTCCGGGGCAGGACTCGGCTGGCAGGCGATCCGCAGCAAGGCCTGCGAGCCGCGGACCGCGGCCGAGGGAGGAAACGATCGCAGGAGGGAGATCGCCAGCGCTGCCGGTGCTCGCTCGACGATCGCCTCTGCGGTGACGAGATCGGCCGGGTCGTCCGGAGACACCATGAGCGTCGCCACACCGACACCCTGAACGGACACCGCACGGCGAGCACGCCCGAGCCGGTGGCAGGGGCGGTGATCTCGTTCCCGAGGGCCGCGATCACGCCGCCGGTCGCGTCGAGCAGGGTCACGTCACCGGGCAAGAGTCGCGCGAGCACCTCGAGCAACTCGTCGGGTCCGCCACCGCGGGCCAACTCCTCGGACAACGCGTGCGCGACCGCGTCACCACGACGCAGTCGCTGCACCGATTCGTTGACCAGCAGGCCGTTGATCGCCTCGGCGACCTCGACGAACGGAACGACACCACGCAGTTCGACGACGGGCAAACCCGCCTCCGACCCCTCCTCGACCAGCGCAGGCGGGATCAGCGGCAGTTGCGACCCGGTCTCGATGGCCACTCCGGCGACACGGCGGGCCGACAGTTCACGCACGTACCGCCGCAGTCCGGCCGGGTCGGCAGACGCGAGTGCGAACCCGCCGGTCAGCAGCAACTCGCCGCCGCGAAGAAGGTGCGCGACGTCAACTGGACCACGATGGGATGCTTCGTCGCCGGAATCGCCGCAACGTGGCTGTTCATGTACGGCGCCACGAGCCTCACCCAGGGCTTCGCGGCTCGAGCACTCGGCGGGCTCGACCTGTCCTGGCTGGCCGGTGGCGGAGTTGCCGCCGCCCTCTACTCAGTCCTCGGCCCCCGAGCACACCGCCCCTACCGCATCACCGGCCAACCCCCGACACGATCGTCCGCGACCACCGACTCCCCCGACGTCCTCGCCGGCAACTGAACCCTCCCGACACCCCAGGAGCACACCGTGAACAACGACTTCACCTGGCCGCAGGGCCACACCGCAGCCGCCGCCTTCACTTTCGACGTCGACGCCGAATCCTGCGTCCTCGCCCACGATCCCACTTCGGCGAACCGTATGTCGCTGATGAGCCACCAGTCGTACGGGCCCCGCGTCGGTGTCCCCCGCATTCTGCGAATACTCGAACGTCAGGGACGTTCGCGCAACGTTCTTCGTGCCGGGATTCACCGCCGAGTGCTATCCCGACACGGTCCGCGCCATCATCGACGGCGGTCACGAGGTGGGGCACCACGGGTATCTACACGAACCGATGAAGGGCCTCGACCCTGCGACCGAGGCACGCTACCTCGACCGGGGGCTCGACACGCTCGAGGAGGTCGCGGGCATCCGCCCCGTCGGATATCGCGCACCCTGGTGGGAAATGAACTGGCACACACCCGAGTTGCTCGTCGATCGCGGGTTTCTGTACGACTCGAGCCTGCTCGACGGCGACAAGCCCTACCTGATGGCGACGAGCCCGGCGTCGGAACGAACACTGATCGAGATCCCCGTCGACTGGGCACTCGACGACTGGGAACAGTATGCGTTCTACCCCGGTGTCACCGGCAGCGGCGTCATCGAAAGCCCCGCCAAGGTCCTGGAGATGTGGACCCTCGAAGCGGAGGCCCACCATGCCGAAGGCGGGTGCTTCGCCCTCCAAGGCAGCCGCATTGGAACGACTCATCGAGAACGTCAAAGCGATGGACGGGATGTGGGTGACCACCCTCGCGGACATCGCGGCACACGCCCAGCGCGTCTGCACCGAACCCTTCGTACACACCCGATTCGAAATCCCCACCTTCCCCGACGTCCAGCTCCGGCGGACTTCCCCGGCCCCCGAAACTGTTCGTTCCGAACGGTGAGGGATCCTCAATCGTCGACCGTCACCCCGTACTCGGTGGCGAGCGTGGCGAGATCGTATTCGTACCCCTGCCCCACCGCGCGGAGACGCCACTGCCCGGCGCGTCGGTAGATCTCGGCGAAATGCATCGTCCGTTCGGTCGTGCCGGCGTCCAGAACGAACGATGCGATTGTGTGGTCCGGAGCGTCGACGGTCACCGAGATCGGACCGAGTTCACCGAAGGTGCGATCTCCGCCGATCGCCGCCGATACGGACACGCACTGGTAGTCGGAGTGCAGGGCAGCCAGTTCGATCCGCACTCCTTGCTCGCTGCTGCCGTCGCAGGACAATTCCACGGTGCCGTCCGAACTCGTCGGCGAGTTGTAGAAGAGGAAGTCCTCGTCGCAACCGACCCGGCCGTCTTCGCCGAGAAGAAGCGCAACCACATCCACGTCGAACGCATCGTCCTCGGTGTGGGCGCGCCAAGACGCGTTGACCGTCAGCGATGTCGTCTGTGGTGGCAGGTCGATCACCTCTCCGCGAGCGAGCAACGGCGCAACCCACTGAGAAGGCGGTCGGATCGGCTCGCGGAGCGCCCCCCGCGCGGGTGGTGCCGCCGGTTCGAGTGCGGAGTTCACATCGGGGGCGGTGAGCAGAGGCAACTGACGGGCCGACACTCGGTCCATGCGGGGATCGAGTTCACCACCGTCGAGAACGAGGACATCGGTGACTCCTGCGGAGAGATTGACCGACGGCTTGGCACCCAACTGCACGATGCGGGAGCGCATCAGAACGGAGTCCGCATGCGAGCCACCGACGATGAGCACTCTTCTTCCGTGCCAAGGCTTCGTGGAGGGAACAGTTGTCGCAGGTCGAGGCCACTGAACTTCGGACGGTGCCGCGGCCCCCTTCGGCTCACCCGGTGTCACGTGCAGCAACATCTCGCCGAGCTGCCGCTCGGTCAGGACAGGAATCCCGTCGGCCACCGCGCGGCGCACCTTTGCACTCGACGAGTGCGGGTCGTTGCAGACGACGACACTCGTCTGACGGCTGACCGAATTCATGACGTCCAGGCCGGCGGCGGTCAACCGTGCGGCGAGCGCAAGACGGGGAACATCCGTACTGCCGCTGATGACCAGTTTCATGCCCTGGACCAGTCCCGCCCCCGGATCCAGCCGACCCGGATTCCGCCACGGAGACTCCACGCGCGGAACCCGATCGGGGTACACCGCCCGCCGATCGGCGCAACCGACGACCGGCAGAGGAAGTCTGAGAGACTCGGCCAGCGAGGCGCTGTGCGCGAAGACCTCCGTCAGCACGAGGGCGTCGTCGTAAGCGTCGTGAGCCCGGTTCTGACGAACCTTCCAGTGCGCAGCCAGAGTGGACAACTTGTGATTGGGGACGTCGATCTCGAGGCGGCGCGACAGGGCGAGGGTGCAGAGCCTCTGCCGTGTCGGCATCGTCATCCCCGCCCGCCGTACCTCGGCGTCGAGGAAGCCGTAATCGAATGACGCATTGTGCGCGACCAGCGTCCGACCGTCGAGAAGCTCGAGCAGATCTTTCGCGACCTCTTCGAAACGGGGCGCCCCCGCCAGACGCTGTGGCGTGAGATTGTGGATATGGACCGGCCCCGGGTCGCAGCCCGGGTTGAGCAGAGTCACCAATTCACGCTCCACCGAACCGTCTTCACGCAACGCCAACGCCGCGACGCTGAGCACTCTGTGCGTGGACGAACGAAGACCGGAGGTCTCGACGTCCACGACGACCCAGCGGTGCCCCGTCGGCAATCGCGCCGGCCGGGTCATGGTCGAGGAGGCAGATGACAGCACAGAGCGACTATAGAGCCCGGTTCTCGCCGTTCTGATCGACGACACGGAAATATCCGGCACATATCGTGCCCATTCTGAATTTCTCGGTAGTTTTTTGTTCAAGTACAGGTCGAGGGTTGTGTCATTCGAGTGAATGACACAGAGGTCCATTGCGCCTCAACAGCTTTCGAAGTCCGTTACCAATTGGCTACTATCCTCGTCACACCGGATGGATTGGCCGTCGTGGCATTTCTCGACCATTCTGTGGAAGCCCCACCCCACCCCTGAACGAGGTAAACATGAAGGCTCGACGGTTAGTTCTCAGCGTCCTCGGTTGCGCCGCCATTTCGATGGCGGCCGCGCCCTCCGCACAGGCGGCGACGATCTTCGATTTCCTCCCCCCGGAGATTGCGTCCTTGATTCCGAGCGGTTCGGCCGACGCCGTGAACCCCCTCCTGCCGCCCGCGCCCGCCGCTCCGGCAGCACCGGCACCCGCGCCGCAGGTCGCGCCGGCCCCGCAGGCAGCCCCCGCACCGCAGGTGGCTCCGGCACCGCCGGCACCCGCGCCGCGGGCGGGGTACAAGAACTGCACCGAGGCCCGCAATGCGGGCGTGACGCCGATCTACCGCGGCCAGGACGGCTACGCGCCGCACCTCGACCGCGACAACGACGGCATCGCCTGCGAGTAGTCCGTCCCCGGCGCGCCGCCCTCCCACACACGCACCCCTTCTGCGCCCACGCACCCCTTTTCGAGCCCTGGAACGGGTGCGTCCACCGAGAAGGGGTGCGTCGATGTCTCGCAACGCCTCACCTGCGTGCAGGTGTCGCCATTCCCCGTGCGGCGCAGTGCGCTCGGCACTAAGTTCGGCGATGACGGTTGAGGTTCTACGCGAGGGGGCGGTCCGGCATGAGCAGGACACATTTCAGGGCTCTGACACTGGGCGCGGTCGCGCTGGCCGGGGGTGCCGCACTCACTGCGGGCACCGGAACGGCCGCGGCGGACGTCCTCACCGAGATCAACGGCTGCAGGATTGTGGCGAATCCTAATCCCGACGATCGCACGACCTGCCCCGGCGCCGATCTGAGTTCCGCGAACCTGGCGGGCCTGAACCTAAGCTTCGCCGACCTGTCGGGCGCGAACATGAAACGGGCGAACCTCACCGGCACCAACTTCGCCGCCGCGAATCTGTCGTACGCCGACCTGAGCGATGCGAACCTCACCGGAACGAACTTCACGGATTCGCAGCGCAACGCGGTGATCCTGTACAGCACGGACATCGACATCTTCGGCACGATCGTCGGGGACATGAACATCACGACCGAACCCGAATGGTCCACCGACGCCCACGAGCGCGCACTCGCCTCGGTCGTCCCGGTGACACCGACACCTGCGGCTCCGGCTTCGTAAACCACTCCTGACCCATTCACCCGGGCCGCGCACTGCGCGGTCCGGGTTTTCGTATGCCCACACCCCTTGACATTGGATACCCGCACTATCCACTATTAGATAGTATCGGTATCCAACATTGGGAGGCATCCGATGACGACGATCGACCCCACCCGTTCGACGCACCACTACGACGGCGAACTGGTGGTCTTCCTGATCGGGATGACCATCAACCGACCCTGGCGACCGGACCTGTGGCTGCCCACGTTCCTCGCGATGCCGAGGATGCTGCGTGAGCTGTCCGAAGACCCGGATTCGGGTCTGATGGGCTACCGCCTGACGTTCGAGGGCCGCGGCCCGACAGTGATCCAGTACTGGAACTCCGTCGACAAGCTGTACGCCTACGCCAGTGACAGCCAAGCGAAGCATCGTCCGGCCTGGGCCGCATTCAACCGGCGGGCCCGCAAGGCACCCGGTGCGGTCGGCGTCTGGCACGAGACCTATCCGGTGGACCGCGCCGAGTCGATCTACGTCGGCACGCCGGCGATGGGCCTGGCTCGCGCCACCGCACGTGTGCCCGTCGCACAGAAGTTCAGCCGCGCCCGAGACCGGCTGTCCCGCAGTAACAACGCCCACGAACAGTGATCGATTCAGGAGAAACCATGGAACCCTTGATCGCCCTCGTTGCCGTCACTCTGGCACTCCTCGTCGCAGGCGCGGCGGGTGTGCGCCGGTTCCGGCCGTGGCCCGTTGCCCTGAGGGGCGGACTCGCGGCCATGTTCACGCTGACCGGCATGGCCCACTTCGTGGGGATGCGCGCGGAACTCGTCGACATGGTCCCGCCGTCTCTGCCGAATCCCGGCCTGCTGGTGACCGTGACCGGTCTGCTCGAACTGGCCGGCGCCGCGGGACTGCTGATACGACGCACCGCGCCGTGGGCGGCGGGCTGCCTCACCGCCCTGCTGATCGTGATGTTCCCGGCGAACGTGTACGCCGCCGTGGAGGGACTCTCGACGGGACCGTTCGAAGCGCTGATCCCCCGCACACTCCTGCAGGTCGTCTTCGTGTCCGCGACTCTCGCCGTCGTGATCTCCTCCCTCCGGAGCCGTGCTACGGAATCGCCCTCCGAAGCCCACTCGCCCTCAGCACCCGACGTTGCACTCCCGCCCGCACTGCATCCTCGGACCCGATGATCCGCACGTGCTTTCGTGCCCGGGTGATCGCGGTGTACAGCAATTCGCGAGTCAGCAGCGACGACGCCTCGCCGGGAAGAACTACGGACACCGTGTCGTACTGACTGCCCTGACTGCGGTGAATCGTCATCGCGTACACCGTCTGCACGGCGGACAGATGCGTCGGATGCAACAGGAACGGTTCGTTGCCCCGCACGAATGCGGCGACGAGTTCGTCGTCGTCGCGGCGCACGATCACCCCGGTGTCGCCGTTGTAGATCTTCGTTTCGTGATCATTGGCAGTCACCATCAGCGGCTGGCCCGGAGACCAGCGATCCGGGTTCAGTCGCTGCCCGGTCGCCTCCCCTATCCACTCCATCGCCTGCCGCGCCCACCGCTGCACGCCGTACGGACCTTCGCGGTGCGCGCACAACAGCCGGTGCTCCTCCGAATGCCGCAGTGCAGCAAGGGCATCACCGGATTCCGCGGACCCGGTGACCGCGGCGGCCGTCCCCACCACGTCCGCCCGCAGTGCGTCCAGATCTTCGGGACCGTGGAACGACACCTCGGGGAAGCCGCTCGACAGGATCTCCATGACCTCGTCCGGTTCGCCCTTCCGTACCGCGACGGCCAGCTGCGCGATGCCGCCGCCGAACCGCCGCCCGCGGCTGAGCCGCACCACTCCGCCCCGCAATCTGTCCCGTTCTCCCGCACTCAAGGCGGCTTCGAGCGGGTCGTCGGCTGCCTCCAGGTCACCGCCAACGATCCTGGCGAGCACCGGATTCTCGGTTCCCGTCACCGGCCGGGCCACGAGATCGGCCAGGACCGCGCCCGC
This sequence comes from Rhodococcus sp. A14, assembly GCF_011603105.1. Lineage (NCBI taxonomy): Bacteria > Bacillati > Actinomycetota > Actinomycetes > Mycobacteriales > Nocardiaceae > Rhodococcus > Rhodococcus sp. A14. The sequence continues at coordinate 131,209 of NZ_JAAOQS010000005.1, forward strand.
GTCGACTGACGTCAGCTGATCGGGGTCGCCGACGAGCACCAGCCGGGTGTCCGGGCGGACGGCCTCGAGGAGGCGGCACATCATCGTCAGCGACACCATCGACGTCTCGTCGACCACGATCGCGTCGTAGGGCAGGTGATTGTTCGCGTTGTAGCGGAACCGGCTACCACGTCCGCGCTGCCAGCCCAGCAGCCGATGCAGCGTCATCGCGGTCAGGTCGGGCGGCAACCCGAGTGCGTCGGACTGCTCGCGCACCGATTCCTGCAACCGCGCCGCGGCCTTCCCGGTGGGTGCGGCGAGCGCGATCCGGAGGCCCGGCCCGGGCTGCCTGGTCAGCAGCGCCAGCACCCGGGCGACGGTGTGCGTCTTGCCTGTTCCGGGTCCGCCGACCACCACCGACGTCCACTGTGTGGCGGCCACCGCGGCGGCGATCCGCTGCCGATCCGGAGCCGGGGCCGGCGCCCCGTGGTCGTGCTGGTCACGGAACAACGCGTCCAGGCCGTCCTGCAGCGACTGCTCGTCGACGAGGGGATGCCCGACCGCGCGCTGGTCGAGTACCCGCCGGATGGTCGCTTCCTGCCGGAAGTACCGGTCGAGGTAGAGCAGCCCGCCCTCGGCCGTGTCGACGAGCCGCAGCGGTCGCAGCGGACCCGCCGAACCACCCGTGACCAGCGGGCTCCGCCGCAGTGCCTCGACGACCGTGCCGTCGTCCGGCCACGGCAGTGCGTCGAGATCGACTTCGGACTCCTCGTCGACGGTCACCTCACGAATCCGCGTCAGGTCCAGGCACACCGAGCCGGACCGCACCGCCCGCACCGCCAGCGCCGTCGCCAGCACGACGTCTTCCGACAATTCGCCTCCGAGCGCCGACAACCGCAACGCGACGTGCACGTCCGCGGCGGCCAGCACACCGGCCTCGTTGAAGACCCGCAGCATCCCCTTGCCGCGCTGCGCCACCTGCACTTCGGTCATCGCGTCCCCTCGCGCTCGGAGGCCGACCCGGACAGCAGATCGGACAGCTCGGTGATCAGCGCGGCGGGCGGCGCCCAGTCGAAGACACCACAGCCGGGCGGGGTGCCGGGGCCGACCATTCCGCGAACGAACAGATACCGGACACCACCGAGGTGCACCGCCGGATCGTAGTCCGGTTGCCGCCAGCGCAGGTAGCGATGCAACGCAACGGAATACAGCAACGCCTGCAGCGGATAGTGCGCCCGCAACATTTCGGCGGCCATCCTCTCGCGGGTGTAGTGCGCGGTGGTCAGGTCGCCCTGCGCGAGGCGATTGGTCTTGTAGTCGACCACGGCGTACCGCGGTCCGGGCAACCGCAGCACGACGTCGATGCTGCCGGTGAGGTATCCGCGCAGCGGGGTCGGCTCGAGTGTCTGCACGGCATCGGCGTACGACCGCAGCGGATCGTCGACGGGAAGGTGGGTGCGCAGCAGCCTGCCGACGCCGTCGAGCATCACGGTGAGCGAGGGTGTGTCGCCACCGGCGAGCGGCAGTTCGAAGTCGAGCTCCGCCAGCAGGTCTGCGGGGGCGATGTCGGCGAGCGTGGGCTCGCCCCCCGCGCCGAGGGGAGTCCGCAGCACGGGCAGCAGCGCCGTCGCCAGCTGGGCGGGGTCGATGTCCGACAGCGTCGACGCGATCACGTCGCGGCAGCACCGCAGGACTTCTGCTTCCAGATCGGGTGCCGCGGTGTCGACGATCTCGAAGACGGCATGGACGAGCGTGCCGAACGTCGCGCCGCCGGGCAGTTCGTTCATCGTCGACGGCACCCCCGAAGTGACGTCGGCCGGCGCCTGCAACGGAGGCTCGTCCGGTTCGTCCGTCTTCTCCTCGACCTCGGCCTCACTACCCACTGCGGGCGCGTCGTGCGCAGATGCGGTCAACGCCGAGTACGACGTGCGACGCCAGCGCGTGTCGAGCAGCCGCCGGAAGCGCGCGGCTTCCAGGTCTCCGCTGGGCTCACGCTGTGGTGTCCACCCGACCCGCGCGATCGGGTCGGAACCCACCGCCTCGACGGTCACCGTCTCCGGAGCTTCCGTACCCCACGCGGACAACCGTTCCGCGACAACCGGATCCTCGGGGACGGTGACCTTCGGCGGGACCTCCCGCTGCCCGGGCTGCCGCCCCAGGATCATCCGGTGCAGCGGTGCGCCCGCCGTCGTGAACGCCGGTGCCCACCACACCACGAGCCCGCACATCGCCCGGGTCACGGCGACGTACAGCAGCCGCAACTCCTCCCCCGCCTCTTCCGCGTCGTGCCGGTTCCTGCGGTCCGCGTAACCGGGGCTGCCCGGACCGCCGACGTCGAGGATACGTCGCCCGTCGTCGTCGTGCAGCAGCAGTTTGCTCGGTTTCGAGATCTTCGCGGCGTCCCAGGCGTACGGCAGGTACACGAGCGGGAATTCGAGGCCCTTGCTGGCGTGGACGGTCGCGATCTGCACCGCTGCGGCGTCACTGTCGAGTCGCCGGCTGCGGTCCACCCCACCCGAGGACGGATCCTTCATCCGTTCGGTGAGCCAGCGGGTGACGGCCGTCAGACCGAGCGACTGCTCGACGGCGGCACTGTTGAGCAACTGCGCCACGTGCCGGAGATCGGTCAGTGCCCGCTCACCCGCTGCCACCCGAAGCAGTCTCGCCTCCAGCGCGCCGACCGCGGACAGTCGTTCGAACAGGGCCGCGAAACCGGACTGCGCGAACACCGCGCCGAGCTCGCGGAGCTGCCCGCCGACCTCGGCGACGATGTCGTCGCCGCGAGCGTCGAGTTCCTCGGCCGTGTGCCCGAGCAGCGGGGTGAGCGCGGCCAGCCGCACCCGGTCGGAACGATGCGGTTGCTCGATGGCCTGCAGAATCCAGAGCCAGTGCTGCGCAGCCGGAGTCGTGAAGACGCTGGCCCCGCCGGCGAGCACGGACGGCACACCCGCCCGGTCGAGGGCGTCGTGGACCAGTGTGATCTGCGCGTTGGTGCGCACCAGGACGGCGATGTCGCCCGGTTCGACGAGTCGGGCGCTCCCCCCGACGTCGAGTGTCGCGCCACCGTCGAGGAGGGCGACGATGTCGGCGGCGAGATCTGCCGCGATCCGCTTCCGGAGCGGCCCCACCGCGGGGTATCCCGACTTGTTGATCGGCCCGGCGCCGGTCCTCGGCAGATACCGCAGCCGCAGCGGCACGGCACCCGTCAGACGCGACTTCGGTCTCGCACCGTCGACGCGGTGCACCACGATCTCGGGATGCCCGAGCGCGGCGCCGCCGTGCAGATATTCGAGCCCGTCGAGGAGTTCCTGATCGCTGCGCCAGTTGGTGGTCAACTCCTGGTGACGGTCCGCCGACCGCACCGCGTCCAGATAGCTGAGCACCTCCGCCCCACGGAACGCGTAGATGGCCTGCTTCGGATCGCCGACGAGGACCAGAGTTCCGCTGCCGTGGAACGTTCGGCGCAGAATGTCCCACTGCAGCGGGTCGGTGTCCTGAAACTCGTCAACGAGCACGACGCCGTAGCGTTCGCGGACACGCCGGCACGCGGCCGCACCGTGCTCGGGATCGCTGAGGACGCGATGGAGCAGCATCGGGAGATCGTCGAAGTCACGCAGACCCACCGCACGTTTGCGCCGCTCGACTTCGGCGCGCACCGCCTCGGCGAACGCCACCCGATCCCCCGCCGGGGTGCCCCGCGCATCTTCCGGGGCGAGCACGGCCTGCGGGTCGAAGATGGCCGCCCGGGCGGCCGCGGTGGCTTCCGCCGGAGTGAACGGCGCCGACTCGACCCGACTGTAGGCCCGCAGGTACAGGTCGGCGATCACCTCCGTCGTGAGGTCGTCGGCGGCCTCGACCAGCACCGTGTCGGGGTCGCGTTCGCCCGCGATGCCGAGCCCGTCGAGCATGCGCTGGCAGAAGCTGTGGGTGGTGACGATGGTGGCGGCGTCGAAGTCCGACACTGCCTGCAGCAGGCGTCGGCGGCGCAGCGTCACCTCGTCGGTGTCGGCTTCGGCGAGATGCCGGATCAGTTGATCCGCGCTCAGTCGCGCCGCCGCGGGATCGGCCAATGCGGCTGCGGCGGAACCGAACCGCTCACGGGTGCGTTCCCGCAGCTCCTGCGTGGCCGCCCGGCTGAACGTCACCAGCAACAGCTGCGACAGGTCCACGCCACCCTCGGCGACGAAGCGGGCGGCCAGACCGACGATCGCGTACGTCTTGCCGGTGCCGGCGCTCGCCTCGAGCACCGTCGTGCCCTCCGGCAGCGGACCGAGGAGGTCGAAGCCTCGCGCGCCGGTCACGGCTGCGCCAACGTCTCGGCGGCGAGCAGCGGCGCCCACAACTGCCGGGCGTAGTTCTCGATGGTCACCGTGTCGCCGAGGACGTCGAGCCCGGGCGAAGCCCCGTACACGTACGTGATGTGCCGGTCGCGTGAGTCACCGAAGTCACTGCTCCATTCCTTCCGGGCCGCCTCGATCGCGTCCTCCATGCTGCTGCCGCCGTGGCGTCGTTCGGCATAGGCCGCCGACGCGCCCGTGGCGATCGGCAACGGCGCGTGCAGCCCCAGATCGCGCAGTTCGACGAGTCGCACCAACTCCTCCGCTGCGTTCTCGGGTGCGGTGAGGGTCGACCGCCACGCCGGACGGCTGTACGCGCCGCGGCCGGTCGTGACCGCAGTCCACTCGGTCTCGTTGTCGGACGCCGCGACCGCCAGCAACTGCGCCCAGGCGGCGAGACGGTGTTTCGGCCCCAACTTCGAATACGTGGTGCTCGCGATCACCGACCCGTGCACACCGCCGACGGTGCCGGTGAGGCGCCGTCCGGAGCCGAGATCGACATCGACGTCCACGGTCTCCGCGCGCCCGACGTGCACGGACCCGCTGACGGCGACGAGCGACTCGACCGCGTGCTCGATTCCGCCGAGCACCGACTCCCCCAACTTGAACGGCGGCAACGTCCCTCGGCGCCACTCCGCGGCGCGGAAGTCGGCCAGTTCGACTCCGGCCAGCCTCGCGACGAGCATCCTCTGGCCGAGATCCCACCGGGCCAGCGGATCGGGCGCCACGTCCAATGCGTCGGCGAGGTCCTCGTCCACGTCGGGGACCCGCAACCCGAGCCGTTGCCGCAGAAACGCCTGCGTCGGGTGCACCAGGAACGCGATGAGGTCGGCGAGATCGACGTCTCCCAGCGGCGGCGGCACCAACGGCGCCGGCAGGAACGCGGGCTCCGGTTCGGGCGGTTGCTGCGCGGCGCGGGCACCGGCCAGCGCCGCCCGGTCGAAACTGAACGGGTGCCCGGGCCGGAAGTTGCGTGCATCGAACGGCTGCAACGGATGCCGGGTCACGATGCCGGGCAGGGCATCGTTCCCGACGGTGGCCGCCACCGCGTCGAGCAGCTCGGACAGCGGGATCGCCGGCGGCCGCGACATGCCGGTGACGGGGTCGGCGCCCGTGTAGAACAGTAGGAGTTTCTCCCTCGCCGACATCACGGCGTCGAGCAGCAACTGCCGGTCCTCGCTGCGCGGATCGCGTTCACCGAGAAGGGGATTACGGGCCAGCACGTCGTCGCCGTCCACGCTCACACCCCGCGGGAACACCTCGTCGTCGAGGCCGAGGAGAACGACCACACGGTGCGGCACCGACCGCATCGGCACCATCGTGCACACCGTCAGCTCGCCCGTGCGGAAGTTCGCGCGGGTGGGGCGGCCCGCGAGCCGGGTGGCCAGCATGGCGCGCACGTCCGACAGTCGCAGGACCGCGTCGCCACCGTGTTCCATCGCCGCCCCGAGTTCTCGTCGCGCCTGCGCGAGTTGCCACGTGTCGGCGACGCTGACGTCGACGAGGAGGTCGAGCGCCCGGGTGAGCGCGCTCGACCAGTCCGTGACCGATTGCGGCCCGCCGAGCCCGCGCAGCGCGACGTCGAGCCGGTCGACGAATTCGGCCAGCCGCCCGGTGAGGTCGATGTCGTTGCTGTCGACGTCGTCGAGCGGCAGGGCCAGGGCGAGCCATTCGCCTTCGGACTCGTCGGCCGCGGCGCCGAGCAGGATGCGGTCGAGCGCGGTGGTGAACGTGTTCTGGGGGAATTCGCCGAGACCGAATGCGGCGCGCTGCCGCGGCCCGATTCCCCAGCGGGCGCCCGTCGCGGTCGCCCACTCCCGGATCCGTTCGAGGTCGTCGTCGCCGAACCGGAACCGCCTGCGCACCGGCGCGGCCGCCGACAGGTCCAGGACCTGACTCGCCGTCACCCTCGCGTCGGCGAGTTCGAGGAGAGTCGACACCACGGCGAGAACCGGATTGGTCTGGTGCAGGGCACGATCCGCGAGCCGGACCCGAAGTCGATGGCCGGGATGCCCGAGCACGTCCTGCCCGAACGCGGCCCGGATCAGGGGGGCGTACGACTCGACGTCGGGGCACATGACGAGCACGTCGCGCGGTTCGAGAGTCGGATCGTCCTCGAAGAGATGCAGGAGGCATTCACGCAGGACCTCCACCTGGCGGGCCGGTCCGTGGCACGCGTGGACCTGGACGGACGCGTCGGCCGTGCACTCGGCGAGCGCGGGCGCCCGGTCGTCCCGGACGTCCGCCTGCAGGCACCCCAGCAGGGAGTCGCGGGGCGCAGGTCCCTCGTGGTGGAGGTCGTCGACGTCGAGGCGGGTCAGCCTCGACTCGAGTTCGCGGACGTCCCGCGCCAGGCTCGACAGCAGCGGATGGGCGACGGACAGCGCGGTGTCGTCGTCGGCGCGTGCGAGAACGCTGGCTGCCGTGGACAGCGACGACCACATCGCGGGACTCGGATGCGGAAGCCACAGGTGCACATCACGATTGACGGCGAGGGCGGCGAGGACCGCGATCTGATCGGTCGCGAGGCGTGTCGGACCGAACAGCGACAGTCGGGCGGGGAGTTCGACGCGGTCCGGTTCCTCGCGCAGCCGGGCGCAGGCGGAGTCGAGCCGCTCGGCGGGAGCGGGGCTGCCGACACGCTCACGCAGCCGCCGCCACAGTTCGGCCTGCCAGAGAAGGTCGTCGTCGAGTGGACCACCCGCACCGTCGGTGTCGCGGCCTCCGGCCCAGTCGACCAGCATCGCCGGCCGCTGTGCGGCGTAACTGCGGAACAGATCGGTCAGGTGTGAGGCGGTGGCGTAGCGCCGGCCCGGCCGGTTATCGTCCGGGTCGCGGTCCCGGAGGCCGTGGCCGAGGTGTTTCGCGAGGATGGCACACCAGGGCTCACCGAGGCAGTCGTCGACGACGCCGAGCAATGACCACAGCACGCGGGACGGATTCCACGGGTCGTCGTCGGCGGCTACCCCCGTGGCGGCGGCGAGGCATTCGTCGACGAGCCGGGTCGGGGACGGGAAGTCGATGTTCGCGGCCACCCCGTCGCCGATGTCGGGCCGGGCACCGAGCGCGGTCGAGAGGCGCTGCGTGAGCCAGCGCTCCACCCCCTTCGCCGGGACCGCGACGACCTCCCGGGCGAACGGATCGGGCAGCGGGGTCGCGAGCACGTCGCCGAGAGCCGACGCGAGAGTGGTGGAACGCTCGGCGCGATGCAGTACGAGCACGTGGCCTCCCTTCGCTCCCCAACTCCGGCCGGCTCAGACTTACCACAACCCACCGACTCGGGAGGCCCACTCTGCAGGTGAGTGGCAAAGTGTGCCGGGGCACGCTTCGCCACTCACGTCAGCGGCCGGGGCGCGCCTGGGTGAGGTGCGGAACCCAGCCGTGGGTGGGCCACTTCTTCAGACCGACCTTGGCGGGGACGATTCGCTTGTTCACGAATTGGCTCTCCAGTTCGGTGTCGGGCTCGCCCGTGAACCGCCACAGCGCCGCGTCGCCCGGTCGGGCGACCGAGGACCAGGACTTGGCACGGTATGCGGCACGAACGATGTTGTCCGCGAACACGATCACCGGGATGTCGTCGGTGTTGCGGACGGCAGCGCCTGCCGCCCACGCGCCACGGGACAGTTCGTACACCTCCTCCGGCGTCACGCCGCGCCGGGACGCGGCGGGCACCTCGAGGACGACGCAGGGGGTCGGCAGGTTCGGGACGGGTTCTGCTGCGTATTGCAACACGAGGTCGTCGACGGGCACCGCACGATGCTCGCCCGCGCCACCGGCGAGATTGCTGAGCACCGCACCCTCGTTCAGCCCCAACGCGCCTACGATTCCGCCCCGCACCGCACCGGCGACGTCACCGGTGTCGGCGATCCGGTGGGCCACGATGTAATGCTCGACCTCGTGGCCGGAGTCGTAGATCTCGCGGATGCGGGCGATGGTCGCGGCCTTCACCTCGGCGCTGTCGGTCTCCGGATCCTCGAGCGTCTGCCGGTGCTCGTTCTCGGCCAACGCCTCCCACACGTAGCCGTACACCCGGGTGCCCCGCCCGGCGCCGACGTAGAACACCGACCTGTTGCGGGGATCGAGGAGCGCGTAGACGTAGGTGCCGAGTTCCTCGCCCACCCGCTTCGGGAACGGCTGCGGCGCGTGACGGGTCTGATACACCTCTTTCAGGATCAGGCGCAGCGCCGCCAGTTTCAACGCGACGGGGACGCCGCCGTCGATGCCGTCGAAGAGTGCGGTGGCCGCGCCCTGCACTGAGGAGAAGGTGTGCCCGATGTGGCGTTCCAGCGACTTCGTGACGTCCGCGAACTGCGCGAACCGCACCCGGGGGTCGGGTGCCGCGTTGTCCAGGTCGTTGGACGCGAGGAAAGTCTGGACCTCGGAATTGTCGAGCCAGCGAGAAGTGATGTCGATCGGGATCGTCCAGACGGTAGCCATGCCCCTACCGTAAGGGAAAACCTGGGTGAAGAACTCGCACGAGGAAGGCTCGAGGAGATTCGAACCCTTTCGACGTCCTACCGAGTGCGGGAGGATGGAGTTGTACCCATTGCGACGCAGGTTGGGAGAACATTCATGACAGCGCCCAGCTACTCCACCCGCACGGCCGTCGACATCGCGGTCGGCATCCTCATCGCCTACCGCGGATGCTCCGAGAACGACGCGTTCACCGAACTCGCGGAGACGTCCCGCAGGCACAAGGTCGCCCTCGCGCGCACCGCCCGCGCACTGATCGCGTTCATCCAGACCCATCACCACGACCTTCCCGCGTCCGACGTCACGGCTGCCGCTCTGCAGTGGAGCCACGCCACTCCGTACCGTGGCGCGTTCGGCACGGCGGCCTGAATTCGGTCGAAGTCTGAGAATTCTCTGGCTTCGACGGCGCGACGCTGCCCAAACCTTCAGACTCGATGTGAGACCGAACGACCAGCGCACCGAGATACGAAGAGGTAACTGAGTTGACGATCCGCAAAATCACGGTTGCCGCGGTAGCGATCGCCGCAGCCCTCACGATGTCCGCCTGTGGTTCCGACGAGCCGTCCGGGCCGAGCGCGACCACCACGTCCACGACCACGGCAGCGGCCGAGACCACCGACGACCTCGTTCTGCCGACCGCGGCCGAACTCAACGCCCTGCTGGCGAAGGGCCTCGACCCGGCCACTCCGCTCGAGGAGAAGATCGCGATGGTGGAGGGTTCGGAGCAGGACCCGAACCTGTTCAATCAGGTCGCTGCCGCCGCCCAGCAGGCGGGCGCGCAGGTCACGGTCTTGGACCCGGTGATCGACAACGGTGACGGCAGCGCCAGCGCGCAGCTGCAGCTGACGATCAACGGCCAGGTGCAGCAGAACACCCTGCCCGCGATCTTCGTGCCCGGCGAGAACGGGACGTGGAAATTGTCGAAGGCGACGGCATGTTCCATCGTGGCGATCGCGCAGCTGACGTCACCGGCCTGTCCGCCCGCCTGATCCGGACCTCCGCGTCACGCGCCTTCCAGGGCCTCCCCGATCTCCTGGACGGCGCGGTTGTGCTGATCGGTGATCAGGATGTGTCCTGCCGCGATGGTCAGGGCGACCGGCCATTCGATGATCTCGACGGCGGCGAGCAAGCCGATCGCCGCGAAGAATGCCAGTTGCTCGGGCCTCGGCAGCGGCACCCTGCCGAGGATCGGTAGCTGCACCGCGAAGCTGTGGGCCTCCCGCACCCGCTGGACGGCGTCGCTCTGCGATTCCGCCTGCGACGTTCGTTGGGCCATGGTTCGTCTCCCTTGTCCGTGCCGTTTCCCGGTCAGCCACCTTGATCGCGGACCGTGTCAGCTGTGCTGAGTTCCGTCGCCCAGACCGCTGCCGGTGTCTTCTCCGCCGCCGGGGACCCGTTGACCGGGGTGGTCACCCGCGTTCTCACCCCACCGCTGCGGGAGGTGTACGCCGTGCTGCTGCGGGCGGGTGTGATCGAGATCGTCGACTGATCGCCCGCAAGCTTTTCGAGCAACCCCGGTGCGAACGCGGCTGCCGCGGTCGCCGCACCCGCGCAGCCCAGCGCCTGGGCCCACCCGACCGGTCCGAGCGGGGTGCACCCGAGGAGCTGGCTGACCCCGGGAGTACTCACCATGACGGTGAGTGCGGCCAGTGAACCGCCCGCGGTGAGCACCACGAGCGGGCTCCGCGAATCGATCAGTGTCTGACCCAGCTGCGTGCCGACCAGCGCCACCAGCCCGACCGTCGACGCCCGGCGTTGCCTGCCCGTCACGCTCGCCAGCGCCCACGCCGTCGTCGCGCCTGCCGCGGTGGCGGCGCCGCGGATCGCGACGGTCCGCCACAGCGCAGCGCTGTCCGGGCCGCGGCCCTCTCCCCGGGCCTGTTCGTTGGGCGGGCTCACCGCGAGGGCGGCCGCGGGCAGGGCGTCCGTGAGCACGTTCACCAGCAGGAGCTGACGCGCGGTGAGCGGCGACCGTCCGGCGATCGCGCTGCCGATCAGGGCGAACGCCACCTCCCCGGCGTTCCCGCCGAGCAGCACCGACACCCCCGCCTGCACCCGCCGCCACAGCTGACGGCCCTCGTCGAGGGCGTCGAGCAACGCGTCGACACGGCCGTCGAGGAGCACCACGTCCGCGGCGCTGCGGGCCGGGTCGCTGCCGCGCGAGCTGACACCGATCCCCACGCTGGCCGCCCGGATCGCGGCCGCGTCGTTGGCGCCGTCGCCGACCATCGCGCAGACGTGACCGACTCGCTCGAGGGTCTGCACGATCTGCACCTTGTTCTCGGGCGACATCCGGGCGAAGACGACGCACTTCTCGACGGCATTCTCCTGCCCCCGGTGCGACAGGGTGTCCCAGTCGGTCCCGCTGATCACCTGCTCCGGCGACACGGCCAGTCCCAGCTCTTTCGTGATGGCGGTGGCGGTGACGGGATGGTCTCCGGTGATCAGCCGGACCCCGACCTGTCGCCCTTCCAGTGCCGGGAGCAGTCCGGCCGCTTCGGGGCGCGGGGTGTCCGCCAGCCCGAGCAGTCCGACGAGTTGCAGCCCACTGCCGCACAGATCGTCGAGCACCGCGGTGTCGTCGGCCGCGCGACGCGCCTGGAAGGGCGTGACGGTCCGGCGGGCGACGGCGATGACGCGTAACCCGTCGGCAGCCATGCCGAGAACGGTGTCGTGGACCTCGTCCGCGTCGATGCCGGTGCACGCCGCGACCACGACCTCCGGTGCACCCTTCACCGACACGTGTGTCCCGGACAGCGAGGCGGAGTAGGGCCGTCCGGAGCGGAACGGAAGGTAACTGCTCCGGTCCTCCTCCTGCGGTAGCAGGTCCACTGCAGCGTCGGCGATCGCGGCGTCGGTGGCATGCGCGGCCGGACTGCCGTCGGGGGTCACGGCGCTCCGGCCCGCGCACACGAGCACGTCCTCGCGATCGAACCCCGGCTCCGGGACGGCGATGACGACCCGCAGCCGGTTCTCGCTCAGGGTGCCCGTCTTGTCGAAGCACACCACGTCGACGCGGCCGAGCGCCTCGACGGACCGCGGCGTCCGCACCAGTGCGCCCGACCTCGTCAGTCTGCGTGCGGCGGCCTGCTGCGCGAGTGTCGCGACGAGCGGTAGACCCTCGGGAACCGCCGCCACCGCGACCGCGACGCCGCTCGTGACGGCCTGCCGCAGTCCGGTGCCGCGCAGGAACCCGACGGCGGTGACCAGCGCGCCGCCTCCCACGCTGACGGGCAGCACCCGGTCGGTGAGGCTTCTGAGCTGCGCCTGCAGACCCACGTGCGACGCACTCGCGGGGGTGAGGGCACCCGCGCGTCCCGCTTCCGTTGCGTCGCCCACCGCGGTGACGATCGCCGCCGCCGTGCCGGTGAGGATCGTGGTCCCCGCGAACACCATGCAGGCGCGGTCACTGAGTGGTGCGCCCGGAGTCGGCGACGTCTGCTTGCTCACCGGCAGCGATTCCCCGGTGAGCGAGGACTCGTCGACTTCGACGCCCGACGCCTCGACGAGCCGGCCGTCGGCGGGCACCACCTCGCCGGGACCGATCTCGATCACGTCGCCCGGCCGCAACCGCGACGCCTCCACCCGCTCGGTCACCCGGCGCTCCGGAGGCCCGGCGACGCGATGCGCGGGCGGATCGCCCGCCGCCAGCAACCGGTTCAGCAGACGTTCCGCGTGCAGGCGTTGCACGGCCGACAGCGCGGCGTTGCCCGCCAGCACGGACCCCACGAGCACCGCGTCGATCGGCGACCCCAGCAGGGCGCTCGCCGCCGATCCGGTGGCGAGGACGGGGGTCAGCGGATCCGACAGTTCCGTCCGCATCGCCCGGCCGAAATCCCAGGCCAGCCCGACCGGCCACGCCGTGAGCCGCCCGATCGCCTCGACCGGGGTCAGCACCAGATTCACCGACCGGCGCCGGGAGACCGCGGCCTCCTCCTCGTTGCGCGCGGGAAGCAGCCGGCGCACGTCCGGCACCGGCATCTCGTGCCAGGCGTGAACCGGGGCGGCGGGTGGAACCTCGGCCCGCAGCACAGCGCGCGCGAGGGAATGCCCCGTCCACAGTCCTGCCGCCGCGCCGACCGTGACGGGTCCGGGTCCACGCCCACGCACTCCCGGCAGCATGACGAGCGCACCGAGCATCGACGCCGCCGTTGCGATCTCGACGCCGCGCCTGCTCGCCGTCCGCGCGTCCGGCAGGGACCGCAGCACCCGCCACACTCCGACGAGGTCGTCGACCAGCAGGTCCGCGCACCACGGCGGCGGGGCGTCGTCGACGAGGACACCGATACCGACATCGGCGGACGACAGTGCGTGCGGCGCCCGGCCGGCGACCACCGCCACCGTCGCGCCGTTCGCCTGCAACTGCGCGACGGCGTCGCGCAGATCGACATCCAGTGACCCGCTCGAGGGCAGCAGATCGTCGAACGCCGAGCGGAGTCCGCCGAGCGTGTCCACGTTCACCGACACCACCTGGGCGCCCGACGTGCGAGCCTGCGCGAGCACGGCCGCCGCGCTCGGGTGGTGGGCGGGGGTCACCAGGACCGCGGAATCTTCGTCCACGGCTGCCACGGCGATATCGTCCGGAAGGTCGGTCAGCGCATGCCAGCCCACCCCGAGAGCGCCGGCCCCCACGGCAGAACGCGCGGCCTCCCACACTCTCGTCCGGTCGGCGTCCCGAACCGCACGGATACCGCTCACCCGGAGCTCGGCCGTGTGCAGCACCGACGGGTCCACGACCACCGCGTCGACCCGGTCCAGGCAGCGCAGCGCGCCGGGACGCAGGGCCAGCGCGGTGTGGCGATCGGCCAGCCCTCGGCCGAGCGTCGCGGCGAAGGCCTCGCGTGCGGTGCGCGCCGCCTTCGGCGCGGCGACCAGGGCCGCGTCCGCGGCGCCTGCGACACTTCGGGTCGCCGCCCCCACCGCGGTCGCGCCCACCCACTGCGCGATCGCCGCCCGGTCGACGTCCCGCTCGACCGGTCCCGATGTGCCGCGCGCGCGGGCGGGGCGATTCGTGTCGTCCGAGGGGTCCCGGGCCAGTTCGGGTTCGCGGCGGTGCCATACCCGCCGGCCCGACCACGCCTCAGCCGTGATCGCCGACCGCAGTGCCACGTCCACGGCGAGTGACGCAGGCGCCCGCCGCAGCACGTCGCCGACGGCATGAGCGGTGGCGAGCAGCAGTTCGGCGGCGTCCGGCCCGAGCCGGTTCTCGACCATGCTGCGCAATCGGGGCTGATAGTTGACGAACGTGACGGCGGCGGCAGGCACCGCCGACGGCAGGGCGGGCATCGGCAGCAGGCGAAGGCCGGCGGCCGCGACCAGCCCCGTCGTGACGGCGGCCAGTGCGAGCGCGCGTTCGGCAAGTGCGACGTCGTCGCCGGGAAGTTCTCCGGGCCGGTCACGGACGGCACCGCGAGCGATCGGTCGCGCGACATCCTCCGCGCCCGCGACCACGGCACACAACGCGGCCACCGACGGTCCGTGCTCGTCGACCGTCACCACCAGCCGGGACAGCGCACGGTTGAGTTCGGCTCCCGCCACACCGGCGGTCTCCCGGACGGCGCCGAGAACGGTCGCGGCCACGTCGTCCCCGCGAGGTCCGTCGAGTCCGCGGACCTCGATCCAGGCACGGCCGTGTCCGGAACTCGTGCGGCGGGCCGGGGTTCCTCCGAGCACCTCGGTGGCGATGTGTGTCGCGGTCCGGGCGGTGGTCGCCATCAGATCGGCAGCGACCGTGCCCCCGTAGGACGCCACCCCGAGTCCGACACCGGCGCCGCGCACCGGCAGGGATGCGGTGGCGCGGAGGTATCGACCGACTCCCACGGCAGCTACTGCCTGGAACCTGCGCCGAACTGCCGCAGCACGAGCGCCGCCCCGCCCACGGTGACCAGCACCGGCCACTCGACCAGTCCCGCCGCGCCGACGGCGGCCAGGGTCAGGGCGGCGGCGGGCGTCGAATGACTGCCGCTCTCCATGCCGGACCGGGCTCCGCTCGCCGCCCCGCGGACTCCGCCGACCACACCGCCGATCGCGGCGCCGCCGACCGCACCGACCGCGCTGGTCGTCGCGTTCGCAGCACCTGACACGGCGTGCACTGTGCCGTCGACGATTCGCATGACGAGCTCCCATCGGCCGTGGCCACTACCGCCGATGCGCGGCGGATCATGTCTGCGGTACCCACCTCAGGGTATTCTCAACCGCCGCGCGCCGGAACAGTTTCAGGGAACTCTCAGCGACTATCGGATGCTGTTCTGTCCCATGGGTATTCGATCACCTTGTTCGGTGCGCCAGAATTCCCAGCCGTCGTGGGTTTCGATGTCTCCGCTGATGTGACTGGCAACGGCGGTCGCCGCCGTCGTGGGGTCGGGAAACCGGCGGCCCTGCATCGGACCGCGCATGATCTCCAGAGTCTGCGTGTCGGGGTCGAACCGTCCGACCAGCCGATAACCCTCGAAGTCGGCCACGACCTCGAGGCGGGTATCGATCAGTTCCTCCAACGCCGCGGTCGCTTTGGCCGGCTTCTTCCGGGCGGAGGCGCGGGCAACGGCGTCGGCGCGCAACGTGGCCGCCGTCGTGGCGCGTTGCGCGTCGCTGTAGCGGCTGGGGTCTTTCTCCCCCGCCAGCCCGAGAAGATCCCAGCGCCCGCGACCGTGCGCGACCCGGCTCAGCGGAATCGCGTGATGTCCGGTCCGCGTGCGGCCCGGGGTGTCCATCATCCACAGATCCACCTCGGCGCGGATGTCGTCGGCCACCTCGGACGAGGGCACGACGAAGAACTCCTCCGGCGAACTCGCGAGATCCACGAACACCCAGAACTGCGAGCCGGTGTCGTCGTCGTCGAGCGATTCGTCCTGTTTGCGGGCCTGCCAGTCACCGCTGAGCTTGGAGCGCACCCGCACGATGCAGCTCGTGCCGTCGTCGCCCCAGACCTGGACGGGGTTACGTCGCGAGTGGGTGAGCCGGACTGCCTTGCCGCCCCGTTCCACGACATCGGCGATGAAAGCCTGGATTCCCCGGCTGGCGGTGTCTTCCACTGTCTACGTGTCCGTCCCTGATTCTGCGTCCCGTACGCAGGTGGAGAGAGGTGTGGCGACGGGTTTGCGCAGCACGACTCGGCGTTCTTCCCCTCACCTTACGTGCCGAGCCCGGCGCGCGGTGACTACCCGACCGCGCGGGCCGCTTCCGCCGCCTCGGCGAAGAACCACGACAGCACCAGGGCACCGGGGTCCACGACGCCGCGCGCCGCCTCCCCGATGTAGCTGGCCCGGCCGCGCCGCGCGGTGATGTCCGCGGTCGCCTCGGCGCCACGTGCGGCGGCGTCCGCGGCCTCGGCCAGACCGTCGGCCGGACTCTTCCCGGCCGGGGCGGCCGATTCGAGGGCGGCGACGGCCGGGTCGATGGCGTCGATCATCGTCTTGTCTCCGGGCTGCGCCCCGCCGAGTTCCTGGATCGTATCGAGGCCCGCCCGTGCCGCGGCGGCGATCGCCTTCAGGTCAACACCGTGCGGTGCGTCGGCGGCCACCCGGTAGAACTGCCGGAACCAGACACCGAACAGCGCGCCCGACGTGCCGCCCGCGTGACCGAGATAGGCGTCGGACAGTGACTCGAACACCGTCGGCGGGGAGTAGCTGTCGCGGATCCTGGGAACGTCGACGTGGTCGAGTGCGGCCGCCATGTTGGTGCCGAAGTCCCCGTCGCCAGCGCGGCGGTCGAGGTCGGTGAGGTTTGCCTCCTCGGCGAGCACCTTCTCCACGAACGCGCCGATCCACGCGCCCACCGCCGCACGGCCCAGCGTGTCGGCGGTGCCGGACACCTCCGGCTCGTCCTCACGGGAGGCGACGTTCGACCGGAACCGCACCTCGGATTCGTCTGCGATGCCACGGAATTCACCGGCCGGGGCGTTGGGCCATCCCGGTGCGGCGGTCGGTGCGTCCCACAGGTCGAGGAGCTGGTCGTCGCAGCGCACCAGTGTGATGGACGCGCCGTCCATGTCGAGGGCGGTGACGAAGCTGCCGACCAGCGAACGCCGGATCACCACACCCCGCTCCGCGAGGTGGTCGGCGAGTTCACCGAACAGCAGTTGCAGCTCCAGCGGATGCGCCGCGCCGAGCCCGTTGACGATCGCGATCACCGGCTCGCCCCGCTCCACGCCGAGCGAGGCGAGCACGGGGTCGGTGAGCCGGCGGACCAGTTCGGCCGCCCCCATCGCGTCGACCCGTTCGGTTCCGCGTTCGCCGTGGATGCCGATCCCGAGTTCGATCTGCCCGTCGGGGAGGTCGAACGACGGCGAGTCCGCCCCCGGGACCGTGCACGCTCTCAACGCGACCGCCATGCTGCGGGAATTCCGGGCGGTGCGTCGCCCGAACTCCGCGACGGTGGCGAGGTCGTCTCCGCGCTCGGCCGAAGCGCCGCAGATCTTCTCGACCGCGATCGTGGCAGCGGTGCCGCGACGTCCGGGCCCGTCCTCCCGTTCGGAGGCGACGTCGTCGTCGACGAGCACGTGCTCGACCCTGACGCCGTCCTCCGCCGCCAGTTCGCCGGCGATGCGGAAGTTGAGGACGTCGCCGGTGTAGTTCTTCACGATGTGCACGACTCCGCCGCCCGCGTCCACGGCCCGGGTCGCGGCCCGCACCTGCAGCGCGTTGGGCGAACTGAAGATCAGGCCGGGGCAGGCTCCGGTGAGCATGCCCCGGCCGACGAACCCGGCGTGCAGCGGTTCGTGCCCGGACCCGCCGCCCGACAGCAACGCGACCTGCCCGGACGGCATCGGTTCCCGCCGTGTGAGATAACCCGGTTCCGGATGCCATTCGAGATCGTCGGTGGTGGCGACGGCCCCGCGGAGCGCGTCGACGACGAAGGACTTGGGCGAGTTCAGGAACTGTGGGTGCGCCATGCTCCCAGGCTAAGCGTCCGCATGTGAGTGCCGCGGCGTGCCTGAGGACACTTTGCCACTCACGTGGGAGGCGGCGGCCAGTGCTTCCTCGAACTCCCGCCGGCCCGACTGCGATCCGAGCAGCAGCGCGAACCGGGTCAGGAATCCCTCGCGGTCCGATTCGCCCGCCTGGTCGAGCGCCTCGGACAGTCCCATCCACACGTTCTCGCGCAGCAGTTCGTCCGGCGTCGCCGTCGTCTCCGTGTGCGTGGGGACGACGCCCAGCGCGGGGGCGGTTGCCGTTTTCAGGTGGTCGCGGACGTCGCCGAGCAGCAACAGGTCCCGAACCCGACACAGGACGAGTCCGTCCGGGCGAATGACGAAGCACTCACCCGCGGCCGCACCGAGAGCCGTCGGCAGCGCACCGTCGGGGTCGTCGAGGACCGTCAGGTCGGCCGCCGCGGCCACCGCCGCACCCGGTGCCGGGACGACGACCGCCCGCACCGATTCGGGCGACAGCGCCATCGCGAGAGCGGATGCGTGTGCGGCGATCATCCGGGCACCGGCCGCGTCGACTCCGACACCGAAGAGCGCGAAACCCGTTCCCCGGACCCGGTTCAGCGACGACTCCACCGACCCGTCTGCGGTGACGACGCGGACGCGCCGGTCCTCCATCGGATCCCCGGGCAGCACGCCGGTCGTCCCCTCGGCCACCGGCCACGTGAGCGGCGACAGGTGCGCGTGCGTCGCACTCGACTGCCGCGGATTGATGAGGTGACCGAACTCCGGACGGGTCGTGGCCAGCGCCAGCACCGCGTCGCGGGTGGTGCGGTAGCCGTGGCTGCCGGGCGACATGATGAGCGTCGACTTGCCCGCGTTGTCGACGTTCTGCTGCCAGGCGGCGCGCCGCTCGGCCGAATATGCCCGCAGGAGAGATTTGTCCGCGGTCCCGTGGACGACGGCGGCCAGTGTCCAGGCCAGGGTCTCGGCGTCCTCCATGCCGGAGTTAAGCCCACGGACGCCGAAGATCGGCACCAGGTGGGCGGCGTCCCCGGCGAACAGGATGCGACCGTGCGTGAAGTCGTCGAGGGCGAGCGCGTGCGCGCGGTAGAAGCCGTGCCATTCGAGGGTCCACGGCACGTCGTTCTCGAGCCAGTCGAGGTGCCGGGTGATCCGGTCGCGGATGCGGTCTTCCTGTGTCTCGAGTTCGGCGTCGTCGGCGCTGTCGAGTTGGTAGTCGATGCGCCAGATGTCGCGGGGCTGCTGATGCATGATGATCGTCGAGCCGGGGTTGCTCGGCGGGTCGAACCACACCATCCGCTCGGCGGGCAGCGTCGATTCCCAGTGGATGTCGGCGATGACGTAATTGCCCTGATAGCTGTTTCCCTGCAACCGGATTCCGGCGAGTTCACGCATCCGGCTGCGACCGCCGTCGGCGGCCACCACCCAGCGCGCGCGCAGGCGGCGCGCACCGAACGCGGTGTCGACGTCGAGCGTCACGTCCTCGTCCGACCGCAGCACCCCGGCGACGCTCGACGACCAGTGGAACGTGATCAGCGGGTGCGCGAGCAGTGTGTCCGTCATGATCTGCTCGATCTCGGACTGCGACACGTTGACCATGGGCCCGCGGACGTCGTGGTCGCCGTGCGCCATCTCGAAGTGCAGCACCTGCTCGTCGCGGTAGAAGCTGCGACCACCCACCCAGGGGAGCACGATCTTCTCGAGTTCCGGCCCGAAGCCGAGCCGGGCGGCCACCTCGAGGCTGTGCCGGGAGATACAAATGGCGCGGCTGCCGAACGACACCTGGTCGGCGGCCTCGAGCACGGTGACGGGGATGCCGCGCTGCGCGAGGCCGAGTGCCACGCCCATGCCGACCGGTCCCGCGCCCACGACGACGACGGGCAGGGCCTCGTCGGTTGCACCGGTCGACGCGAACTCCGTCGCCGGGTACTTCTGTGGCTGAAAGTAGGTGGACATGTCAGGCGGCCTCCGCTTCCCGGCGCTTGGTGTTGGTTTCCGGCAACAGCAGGATCGAGACGAGACTGACCACGGCGATCACCACGAAGTAGGCGGTGACGGCCGTCGAAGTGCCGAACGCTTCGAACAGCCACGTCGCCATGAACGGTGCGAGCCCACCGCCGAGGATGGCGCCGATCTGGTAGCCGAGAGACGCACCGCTGTAGCGGATGTGGGCGGGGAAGAGTTCCGCGAACAGTGCCGACTGCGGCCCCGCGGTGGTGCCGAGCACCGCCGCCATCACGATCATCGCGAGCAGCATGACGGGGATCGACGCCGTGTCGATGAGCGGGAAGAACACCGCGGCCACGATCACGAGCGCGATCGAACTCCACGTGTACACGCGGCGCCGGCCGAGCACGTCCGACTTCCAGGCCGACACGGCCATGCCCGCCATCCAGACCGGGCACGCGATGATCAGCAGTGTGAGCATGGTGGCGCGGCTGTATCCGAGTTCCTTGGTGCCGTACGTCAGGACGTACACCATGAACACGTAGGCGATGCCGTTGGTCGCGATGAACGTGCCGGCCGCGAGCAGCACCGTCCGCCAGTTGCGGGTCAGCACCTCGACGATCGGCATCTTCACGATCGTGTTGCTCTCCTTGGCCTCCGCGAACGCCGGGGACTCGAAGACGCCGAGGCGAATCCACATCGCGACGCCGACGAGCACGGCGCTCATCAGGAACGGCACCCGCCAGCCCCACGTCTGGAACGCGTCGTCGGACAGCAACTGGGTGACGGCGAGGAACACGACGTTCGCCATGATCACTCCGGCCGGAACGCCCATCTGCGGTGCCGCGCCGTACAGGCCGCGCTTGCCTTCCGGGGCGTGTTCGGTGGCCATGAGCACCGCGCCGCCCCATTCGCCGCCGACGCCGATGCCCTGGACGAACCGCAACGCCACCAGCAGGATGGGTGCGGCCACCCCGATGGCCTCGAAGTTCGGGAGCAGGCCGATGCCGACGGTCGCGGCGCCCATCATGGTCAGCGACAGCACCAGCATCGACTTGCGTCCGATGCGGTCACCGAAGTGCCCCATGACGACACCGCCGATCGGGCGGGCGATGAAGCCGACCGCGAACGTAGCGAATGCGGCGAGGGTTCCGGCGAACGTCGACGCGCCGGGGAAGAACTGCGGTCCGATCACCAGGGCTGCGGCGGTGCCGTAGATGAAGAAGTCGTACCACTCGATCGCGGTACCGACGAAGCTCGACAGGACTGCCCTGCGTGCTTCCTTGTGAGACACCGGCGGTGTCGCCTCGGTGATTGCCGTCATCGTCTGCCTTCCCGGTTCTGCTGCGCGCGCACTCATCGCGCTACCGGAAAACAATGACCCGACTCACATACATCTGAAAAGCGGGACTATCCCCACATGAATTGCAGAAAAACCGTGGAAGGCGTGAATGCGCAGCTCAGGGTGTGACGAACCGGATGAATGCCCGCGCGACCCGGCTCAGCGTCGCCTCCTGATGCCACGCCACCACCACGGCCACCGACGCCGGTTTCGGGTCGGCGATCGGTTTCACGACGACGGGCAGCCCCTCGTACGTGACATCCACCCGGGGTCGTTGCAGCAGCAGCGTCCACCCCAGACCGCGTCCGACGAAGGCCCGCGCCGTCTCGAAGTTCGCGGTCCGATACGCCACCCGGGGCGCGAATCCGGCCTCCCGGCAGACGTCCATCGCATGGTTGGTGCTCGGTGGCGCGTCCAGCAGCACCATCGGGTGCTCGGCCAGATCCGCGAGGCGCACCGGCCCGTCGACACCCGCCAGCGGATGCTCCGCCCCGAGCACCACCATCGGCTCGCGGGTCATGAGCGGCACGGTCTGCCACTCCGGGGAGAGGTCGAGGTCGTAGACGATGGCGACGTCCAGTTCGCCGCCCTCGAGCTGCGTCCGCAACCGGTTCTGGGTGTCTTCCCGGAACTCCACGGACGCCCGCGGGTACTCCGCGGTGAACGCGTACAACATCGACGGCAGGATCGTCGGGCCGAGCGCCGGGTAGCAGCCGACGGCGATCGGCCCGGCCACGACACCGCCCTCCCCGGATGCGTCGGCCTGCAACTCCCCCGCCTGCTGCAACAGGGCACGCGCCCGCGACAGCACCGCCTCCCCCGTCGGGGTCAGCTGCACACCGCGGGCCCGCCGGCGCACACACAACTGCGCCTTCAGTGCCTTCTCCAGGTCCGTCACCGCCGCGGACAACGCCGACTGCGACAGGTGCATCCGCTCGGCCGCACCACTGATCGTCCCGGTCTCCGCGACCGCCACGAACGCCGCCAGCTGGCGCATCGTGTACACGGGGACGTTGTCGGGGCGGGGCATGCAAGAACGGTAGCGCGGACAATTCAGTGTCCGGTGGCCGCCGGGACCTGCGCGAGCACCTCCCGGGTGGCGGCGACCAGCCGCGCGAGCCACGCGTCCGTGCCGACGACCCGCCGGAGCGGCTCGTTGGGGAGTTCGATGCTCACCGGCAGGCCCGCCGGCAACGTCGCCCAGATGTCGGCGAGCGGGATGCCGCCCGACCCCGGTACCAGCCGCTCTTCGCGCGCCTGACGGATCAGTTCGGCGTCGTCCGTGGGCGCAGGCACCGAGCCGTCGCACATCTGGGCGTAGTGCAGCCACTCCCTCGGGATCGCCGCCAGGTCGTCGAGCGTGGTGCTCGACCGTCCGACGTGCAGCCCGTCCACCAGCACGCTGCGCGCCGGCCCGTCGGCCTGCGACACGATCTCGACCGCGGTGGTCGCGTCGGGCACGGCCGTCCACGGCATGAACTCGAGGCTCGCGACGATGCCGTACTGCGCGCACAGTTCCGCGAGCCGGGCGTAGGAGTCGGTGAGCCGGGAACGGTCGCGGTCGTCGCCGCCGACGAGCACGGCCTTCACACCGAGGCGTGCGCCCGCCTCGAGCAGCGGAACGTACGACTTCGGGTCGAAATCGGCACCCAGCCGGATGATTTCGAGGTCGAACACCTCGATCGACGAATCGTCGAGACGCCGGACCAGCGCGTCGAGGGCGGCGTCGTCCTCGTGCAGCGGGTAGGCGGTGGTGCCGGGCGCGGCGGGCAGCAGCCGGATGCCGATGGTGTCGAGGCCGTGCTTCTCGGCGAGGTCCACCTGCTGCAACGGCGCGGTGTCGAGCACGGTGAGTGCGGCAAGGCCGAGTGGGGCGGTCATCGCAGATCTCCTGTCGTCGAGGCGAGGCGGCGACCGGTGAGGTAGCCGAAAGTCATGGCCGGGCCGAGGTTGATGCCGCCGGACGGGTAGTGGCCGCCCATGACGCTGGACTGGTCGACCCCGACGGCGAACAGCCCGTCGATCGGCTGGTCGTCGTCGTTCAGCACCCGCGACGCCCTGTCGGTGACCAGACCGGCGAACGTGCCGAAGCTGCCGGGCACCACCTTGACCGCGTAGAACGGGCCTTCTTCGAGCGGTGCGAGGGAGGCGTTGGGCCACGGATTGTCGGCGTCCCCGGACCCGACGGTGAACGGGGTGGTGCCACGACCGAACTCGGGGTCGACGCCGTCGCGGGCGCCCTCGTTGAACGCTGCGACCGTCTTCTCCAGGCCGTCGGGGTCGACGCCGATCTTCTCGGCCAGCTCGCGCACCGTGCGGCCGCGGGTGAGGTAGCCGGACTTCAGGTACGGCCACGTGGGGATCGGCAGCGGCTTGGCCATGCCGAGCGGGAAGTACCGCAGGTACCGTTGGTCGGCGATCAACCAGGAGCAGACCTCGTCGCCGTCGGGGACCTGTTCGACCATCGCCAGAGTGTAGTCGTGGTAGCCGAGGGCCTCGTTGACGAAGCGGCGACCGTCGGCGAGAACGCCGATGGCGCCGGGCTTTCCGCGGTCGAGGATGTGCGGGAACACGCCCTCCTTGCCGTTGCGGTATCGGATGATCGACACCGGGCAGTACGCCACCGGCGATGCGACCGAGCGGTCGAGTCGGCCGCCGACCGACTCGCCGAGGGTGACGCCGTCGCCGGTGGTCGTGGACGGGGTGAGGGTCCAGTGTTCACGGCCCGTGGGTGTGCGGGGGAAGAGTTCGCGGCGCCGGTCGACGTCGCGACTGAAGCCGCCCGTCGCGAGGACGACTCCGCGGCGGGCGGACACGGAGTAGGCCCCGTCCGGGCCCTCCAGCCGGACACCGGTGACGGTGCCCGCGTAGTCGGTGGTCAGCGCGGTGGCCGCCGTGCTCACGCGGATCTCGACGCCGGCGTCGAGCGCCGACCGCAGCAGCCGGCCGACGAGCGCGGTGCCGTTGACGAGCTGCTGGCCGCGGCGTGTGGTGGCGAGGTCGAGCAGGTGCGTGGACACCCTGCGGGCGCAGTGCACGAACGCCTTCGCCGAACGCGTCGAGTGCAGGAAGGCCTGCAGGTCCGGGCCGGCCATGATGCCCATACCGAGGAACGACGTCTCGTAGAGCTGCCGTCGGAGCAGCGCCGCGACGTCGGGGCCGAGCTTCCGGAGGCTCACCGGCTTCGGCCCGACGGAGCGGTGTCCCGTGCCCGCACCCGGTGTGTCGCCGTGGATGTCGGCGATCTTCGCGCCCGGAACGAATTGCAGCGCCGTCTTCTTCTCGAAGAACTCGACCATCTCGGGTGCGCCGTCGAGCAGGGCATCGACCTTGGCGGCGTCGAAGTTCTCGCCGAGTCGGTGCTCGAGATAGGTGCGCGGCAGCGAGCGATCCTCGTTCACGCCGTCGGCTTGCGCGAACAGGTTCCGCGGCGTCCACATCCAGCCGCCGGACCACGCTGTCGCGCCGCCGCACGTGTCCGCCTTCTCGACGACGAGGACGGAGGCTCCCCCGTCGGCTGCGGCCACGGCGGCGGACAGACCGCCCGCTCCGGAGCCGATGACGACGACGTCGTAGGTGGCGATGGTGTGTTCGGGGGTCATAGCGTCTCCTGAGCGGATGTCGTTGCGAAAGTCGTTGCGGGCGTGAGGTCGACGACCCGGCCGGTGCGCGAAGACTCGTAGATCGCCGCGATGATCGCCAGCGAGGCGCGCGCGTCACGTCCGGTGACGGCAGGATCGCGACCGGTCAGGACGGCGTCCGCGAAGTCCTGCACCTGGAGTGTGTGGAAGTCGGCGAGTCCGGCGTTGACTTCGGTGACGTCGAGATTGGCGCGGACGCCGGCTGGGAACGGGGCACGGAGCTCCACTTCGCCGGGGACCGTCCAGATCTCGTTGACGCCCTCCCGGCCCTCCGGGAACTCGAGGACGCTCGCAATCGCACCGGTCTGCCCGATCACGGTGACCCGGTTGCCGAGGTTGTGGTTGGCGCCGGTGGTCGCGGTGACGGTAGCCGTGCCGCCCGACGCGAACGAGACGACGGCGGACGCGCTGTCCTCGGTCTCGATGTGGTCGCCGTGTGTGTGGGTGCGGATGAAGCCGCTCACCGACACGGCCTCACCCATGAACCATTGGAGCATGTCGATCTGGTGGACGGCTTGCGTCATCAGGACACCGCCGCCGTCGGTGTCCCACCGTCCGCGCCACTCGTCGGCGGAGTAGTAGGACGACGGGCGGTGGAGAAGCACCGACGCCTCACCGAGCACCGGAATGCCGATCCGGCCGTCGTCGATGGCCGTCCTGATCCGCCTCGCGGCCGGCCAGAACCGGCGCTGGAACAGCACACCGAACGTGATGCCCGCGCGGTCGGCGGCCGCGATCATCCGGTCGGCCGCGGCGACGTCGACCGCGATCGGCTTCTCGCACAGCACGTGGATCCCGGCCCCGGCGGCCGCGACGACCACCTGCTCGTGCACCGGATGCGGGGTGCAGACGGTGCACGCATCGAGGCCGAGGGCGATCAATTCCTCCACCGAACCGACGGCCCGCGCGATGCCGTGCGCGGATGCGAACTCGCGGGCGCGGTCGACGTCGGGGTCGCAGCAGCCGACCACCTCGACGCCGGTCACCTGCTGCAGGGCCCGTGCGTGGTTGCCGGCGATCTTTCCGCAGCCGACGATGCCGATACGTAGTGCCATCAGTAGTGCTCCTCGGTTTCGACGTCCCTGGCCGCGGACTCGCCGCGGTCGAGACGGTTCAGGGCGTCGACGTCCGCGCCGGTGAGCCGCACGTCGAGGGCGGCCAGGTTCTCGGCCTGGCGCGCGGGATTCGCGGATCTCGCGACCGGCACGACACCCTGCGCGAAGTGCCAGGCCAGGACCACCTGCGCGGGGGTGCGGTCGAGGCGCCGGGCGATGTCGGTGACCACGGGCGAGTCGAGCACCTCGCCGCGGCCCAGCGGGCTCCACGCCTGCGTGAACACGCCGAGTTCGTCGTTCGCGCGCCGGACGGGCAGCCGGGCGAGCGACGGGTCCATCTGGATCTGGTTGACTGCCGGCGCTTCTCCGGTTTCGGTGACGACGCGACGCAGGTGCGTCTCCAGGAAATTGGAGACGCCGACGTAGCGGACGAGGCCGGCGTCGCGGCACGCGAGCATCGCCTCGAACGCCGCCACGTACCTGTCGTGGCGGGGCAGCGGCCAGTGGATGAGGAACAGGTCGAGCCGATCGAGTCCCAGATTCTTCAGGCTGCGCTCGACCGCGCCGCGGATGTCACCCGACACGTGATCGCTCCCCCGCAGTTTCGTGGTGACGAACAGCTCCTCGCGGGGCAGTCCGCACTCCGCGAGCGCCACACCCACAGCGTCCTCGTTGTCATAGATCGTGGCGGTGTCGACGAGCCGGTAGCCGGCCTCGATACCGGACAGCACGGCCCGGGTGGCGTCCGGGCCGGTCAGTGGCCAGGTCCCGAGACCGAGGGGCGGGATGTCCATCATGCGCTGACCTCCTCGCGAGCTTCGGCGGCCGCGGTGATCTTCGCGGCGACGTCGGCTGCGGTGACGAGAGCGGCGTGGATGGAGCCGCCGTCGCCACTCGCGTCACCGACCGTGTGGACGCCGAGTCGCGGTGCCAGCGACCGCACTGCGGCGAGCAGGTCGGTGCGCGGCTCGACGCCGTGCGAGATCAGCAGTTCGCCGGGAGCGTCCACCACCCGCTCGACCCCGGCGGTCGAGATCACCACCCGGTCTTCCTCGATCCGCGTCACGATCGACGACAGATGGGTGGTGAGGTTCGCACTCGCCGCGAGCCGCGGCAGCAGCACGATCTTGCCGCGACGGCCGACATCGTGAGCGATCGTCTCCTGCGGGCCGATCATGACCACCTTCGTGCCGTGCTGGAGCAGGTCGTCGGCGACCGCGGCCGCCTCCCGGTCGGCGCCGAAGATCGTGATCGCCTCGGGTGCAGGGTCTCCGCATTCCAGGAACTCGCGAACGTCGCGGACCCTCCGGGTGTCGGCCCCGGGGAGGTCGACCTCGGGTCCGCGGCCGCCCGTCGCGAGCACGACGGCGTCGAAGTCGAGTTCCGCCAGTGCGGCGGCGTCGACCCGCGTGCCGGTGTGGCAGGTGATGTCGAGGTCGGCGATCTCGGCGAGGTACCAGTCGACGATCCGTGCGTACTCGGGGTACTCGTGCAGTCGCGAGGCCAGCGCGAAATCGCCACCGAGACTGCCGCGTTCGTCGTACAGGTCGACGCGGTGCCCGGCGAGCGCGAGGTCGCGGGCGGCCGCCATGCCCGACGGCCCGCCGCCGACGACGGCGACACGCACCGCCACGTCCGCCGGCTTCGACGGCTGCTCGAGTTCGCGGCCCACCCACGGATTGACCGAGCACGGAACGGGTCCGGCGGCGAGGCTGTCGATGCAGTAGTTGCAGGCGATGCAAGGCCGGTACCGGCCGCCGTCCAGCGCGCGGTTCGGGAAGTCCGGGTCGGCGTGCAGGGTGCGGGCCATGCTGACGAAGTCGGCCTGCCCGGATTCGATGATCTGCGCCGCGACCTCGGGTGAGCTGATCCGGCCTGCGACTCCGACGGGGAGGTCGAAGTCCCGCGTGTACTGCTCGGAGAACGGGGCGAGGAGCCCGCGCGGCCACTCGCCGGGTTGGATGATCCACTGCCCGGATTCGTAGTTGCCGGCGGAGACGTCGAGGAAGTCGAGCCGGTCGGTGGCGATCGCGTCGATCCGGGCGCGGGTCGTCTCCGCGTCGAGACCGCCGTCGACGGCCTCGAACGCCGAGAATCGCAGTCCGAGAGCGATACCCGGTGCCATCGCGCG
This sequence comes from Rhodococcus sp. A14, assembly GCF_011603105.1. NCBI lineage: Bacteria > Bacillati > Actinomycetota > Actinomycetes > Mycobacteriales > Nocardiaceae > Rhodococcus > Rhodococcus sp. A14. Next base: position 159,004 of record NZ_JAAOQS010000005.1, read on the forward strand.
CACGGCGTCGATCACCTTGTTGACGAACAGTGCCGGATCGGCCCACTCGTCGTCGCGGTGGTTGTACGCCGGCGAGAGAAACTGGTGGATGAGGTAGCCGTGACCGCCGTGCAGCGAGATCACGTCGACCCCGGCCTGCTGACAGCGCGCGGCGGCCTCACCGAAGCATTCGATGATGTGCTCGATGTCGTCGCCGTCGAGTTGCTCGGGCATTCCGCCGCCGACCACCGCGCACGGGATCGGTGACGGTGCGACAGGGACGAATCCGCTGACGGAACTCTGCGCAGTGCGGCCGCCGTGATTGAGTTCGACGCCGACAAGGGCACCCTGCGCATGAATCGCCTCGGCCATCTTCGCGATGCCCGGGATGCGTTCGTCGACGTCCACACCCATCTGCCGGACACGGCCCTTGCCGTCGGCCCGCACGTAGCTGGCCTCGGTGAAGACGAGTGCTGCGCCGCCCGCCGCACGGCGCTCGAGGTACGCGATGTACTCGTCGGTCATCGTGCCGTCGACCTCGCAGTAGTTGCGCTCCATCGGCGCCGACACGAAGCGGTTGCGCAGTCGCACGTTACCCAGGTCGAGTGGTGCGGCGAACGGACGCGCGGTCATCGGGACTCCTCGAGTACGGTCGGGGCGCACTGATCGGCGAGCAGTTCGCCGAGGTGACGTCGCATGCGGTCGGGGTCGGGCGTGACCCCGGTGAGGAGGGCGAACGTGTCGGCCGCCTGAGCGACGAGCATCTGACCGCCGTCGAGCACGGCGCAGCCGAGAGCGCTTGCTGCCGCGACGAGTTCGGTCCGCAGGGGGCGGTAGACGATGTCGGCGACCCACAGTCCGGGATGGAGCGCGTCGGTGTCGAACGGCGTTCCAGGATGTCCGACCATGCCGATCGGGGAGGCGTTGACGACGCCGTCGCAGCGTTCCAGGTTCGCTTCGATCGCGCCGAGGGGGATGGCCGTGACCCGCGTCTGCGGAAAGGCCGCCACGAGGCGCGTGCAGACGTCCGCCGCGCGGGCCGGGTCGAGGTCGGCGACCCGCAGGTCCGTCACTCCGGCGGCGGCGAGCGCGTAGGCGACGGCCGAACCGGCACCGCCCGCACCGGCGAGGACGACGCGGCCGAGCGTGGCATCGGGCAGTCCCCGGCGCAGCGCCGCGAGGAATCCGCTGTGGTCGGTGTTGTGACCGATCAGCCGCCCGTCACGGACGACGACGGTGTTGACGGCACCGAGAAGTCGCGCGTTGTCGGACAATTCGTCGAGGGAGTCGACGACCACCTGCTTGCACGGGTGGGTGACGTTGAGTCCGGTGCAACCCGCTGCGACGGCCTGCCGCAGCGTGTCGCCGGAACGGTCGACGGGGATGCCCTCCGCCGCGACGTCGAGCAGGTCGTAGCGGTAGTCGGTCAGGCCGAGGGCGGCGGCCTCGTGCTCGTGCAGCGCCGGCGACAGGGACGTGGCGATCCCTGCCCCGACGAGGCGGATCCGGTGCCGGGTGGATACGGGGTGCATGAAAATCTCCTGCAGTGGTGAAGGTCAGGTCAGGCGTCGGTGCGGACGAGCGCCTGATGCCGGGTGCCGACCGTCGTCGTGCCGGGTTCGCCGAGCTGCTCGGTGGGTGTGCGGTACGTCTCGGGGCCGGTGAGCGCGGCGACCGACGACAGCAGCGCGAAGCCCAGGCACATCCAGGCGACCGGGGTCCAGTTCGCGGTGTCGCCCGCCGACAGCCACTGCGCGATGGCCGGGGTGAAGCCGGCGACCAACAGTCCCAGCATGAGGCTCACGGCCATTCCCGTGTACCGGACCTTGGCGGGGAACTGCTCGGGGAAGTACGCCGGGTACACGCCGTTGGGCATCGCGTAGAACAGGCCGATCAGGACGATGCCGGCCGCGAACACCATCGGCGCGCTGCCCGTCCCGATCGCGTGGAAGAACACGAACACCATGCCCGCGGCACCGACGGCGCCCGTCACGAACACCGGTTTGCGGCCGATCCGGTCGGCGAGCATTCCGAACAGCGGCTGGGTGAGGACCGCGACGAAGTTGGCGACGGCGATGGCCCACAGCATCGTGGAGCGTTCGAGCCCGGCGACCTGCACGGCGTACGCCAGCGCGAAGACATTGACGATGGTGTTGATCATCGCGAATGTCGCGCTGAGGCTGATGCGGATCACGGTGCGCCAGTGCGAGCGGAACATCTCGACGACGGGAATGCCCGCCGTGTCGTCGTGTTCCTTCAGCTCCTCGAAGACCTCCGGCTCGTCGAGCTTGCGACGCAGCCAGACCGCAACACCCGTCACGAAGATGCTGAGCAGGAAGGGCACACGCCAGCCCCACGAGTAGAGCGCGTCGTCGGGCAGCGCGGCCACGGGAATGAACACCAGGCTCGAGATGACGATGCCGAACATGATGCCGCTCATGGTGAATGAGGTGTAGAACGAGCGACGGTTGTCCGGTGCGTGTTCGAGCGTCAACGCGGACGATCCTGGCGATTCGCCGCCGGCCGACAGGCCCTGCAGCAATCGCAGGAGCACCAGGATGATGGGCGCGGCGATACCGATCTGGTCGTACGTGGGCAGGCACCCGACGACCACGGTCGCGATACCCATGAGCAGGAGGCACGCCAGCAGCGAATTCTTGCGCCCGTATCGATCCCCGAGATGTCCCCACAGCACTGCGCCGAGTGGACGCGCGATGTACGCCACACCGAGCGTGCCGATCGACAGCAGGGTCGCCGTGGCGCCACCGCCCGGGAAGAAGATCCGCGGGAAGACCAGCGCTGCCGCGGACCCGTAGATGAAGAAGTCGTAGTACTCGAGCGTGCTGCCGAGGAATCCCGAGACGGCGGCCCGGCGGGCGTTCTCGTTCGGTTGTCCCCCGGTGTCGCGAGTAGACGTGCTTGCCATGGTGTTCCTTTCGTCCCAGGGATCCGGTGCGCCGCAAGGCTTCTTCGGAGGTGACCCACCTCACACGAAGTTCCGGACCGTGACGAGCGTGTCATGGCGGACTATGCGCAGTCCAGCGCAAAAAAAGTCTTAGATATAGACCGAAAATGTCCTAATCGGGAGTCGGGAGAATGTCCTCCGATACCGCGAGGGCCACCCGGAGCGCGTCGGAGACCCGACGCGGGGACCAGGCGAGTCCGTGGTTCATGTAGATCGGCTCGCCGGTGAGCGGCACGAACACCGTGCCCGGGGGCGTGAGCGCGGCAATACCCGACGTCATGAGCGCCACGCCGACACCCGTCGCCACGAGCATCAGGATCATGTACGGGTCGGTGATCTCCTGCACCACGCGGGGACGGAATCCCGCATCGACACAGGCCCGCATCGCGACCTCCTGCAATGCCGAGCCTGCCGACAGCGGTGTCGTGACGAACCCGTCTTCGGCGAGGTCGCGCAAGTCGATCTCCCGCTCCGACGCGAGCGGGTGGTCCGCCGGGAGCACCGCCCCGAACGGCTCGCGGCGGATCAACCGGGTGGACACCGAGGCGGTCTCCACGGGAAGTCCGACGAACGCGAGATCGAGTGCGCCACTGTCGAGTTGAGTGATGGCGTCGCGGGTCATGATGCGTCCGACGAGGGTGAGTTCGATGTCGGGGTAGCGCTGCCGGAGTGCACGGGTGAGCGGGGGCAGCGACAGGTGATTGAGCACGCCCGTGAAGCCGATCTTGATGCGGCCGTACACGCCCCCGGCGGACGCGCGGGTGGCCTGCCGCGCGATGTCGACACTCTCGAGAATGCGGTAGGCGTGCGGCAGGAACGTGTGGCCGGCCGACGTCAGGGCCACACTGCGGGTGCTCCGCTCGAACAACGGCACGCCGATGTCCTTCTCGAGTTTGCGCACCGTCTGACTCAGCGGCGACTGGGCCATCTGGAGCCGCGCGGCGGCCCTGCCGAAATGCAGTTCTTCGGCGACGGCGACGAACGCTTGCAGCCAGCGAATCTCCATCGGATTCCCTTCGCGAGTTTGACGAGTGTGACTCAGCCCATATATTCCAATTCGCACACAGTGTGAAACCGATCATTCTGATTTCGCACATAGAACAAGACTAATGCGCACACAGTCGCGAGGAGAGACCACCATGGCCACGTATCCCGAGGGCGCGACCGCGCTCGTCACCGGCGGAGCGAGCGGAATCGGTGCGGCGTGCGCGAAACGCCTCGCCGGCGCCGGGGTCCGCGTCGTCACCGCCGACGTCGCCGCCGGGGCCGACGAGCAACTCGACGTCACCGACGCCGACGCCGTCGAGAAGCTCGCCGCCCGGCTCGGCAGCGTCGACATCCTCGTCAACAGCGCCGGTGTCGTGGGACCGTCCGCTCCCCTGGTGGCCGTCGACCTCGAGGACTGGCGCCGCACGTTCCGCATCAACGTCGACGGGACGTTCCTCCTCTGCCGCGCGTTCGTGCCGGCCATGGCCGACGCAGGCTGGGGGCGGGTCGTGAATCTGGCGAGCATCGCGGCGAAGGATGGAAATCCCAACCAGAGCGCCTACTCGGCGTCGAAGGCGGCCGTGGTCGCGCTGACGAAATCGCTCGGCAAGGAGGTCGCGCAAACCGGTGTCCTGGCCAACGTGGTGGCCCCCGCCGCGGTGGAGAGCCCGATGAATGCCGGCACCGACCCGGCGATCCTCGCGCGGTCACAGAGCCTGACCCCGATGGCCCGGATGGGTCGGCCCGAGGAGATCGCCGAACTCGTCGCATGGCTGTGCTCGGAGGCGCTCAGCTTCTCGACCGGCGCCGTCTACGACGCCAGCGGTGGCCGGGCGTCGTACTAGCGGGACACTCGCTCCAGCAAGTTCGGCAATGGACCGCCATGGTCACCAGCGACGGCGGCGCCGCCCGACAGTTCCAGAACGAGGTCGAGGTCGGCATGGTCGGCATCGACGTCCCCATCCGCGTCCCCACCGCGTACTACTCCTTCGGTGGCCGCCGCCGGCGCCGCCGATGCTCGCTAATGATGAACTCCGAGGCGGCGCCGGCATGCACCTTGGCGTGGTCACCCACATTCACAAGTGCGCGGGTTCCCGGATTCTCGGTCCTCCCCTGCCATCTCCGCGCACGATTCCCCGGTCAGCCTCGATTCTCGAGCACCGGCCCACGCAAATCCTCGTTGCTGTACGACTCGCGAACCCCACTCGACGGTAGTTGCGAACCTGCACGTCAGCACGCCGAATAGCGCGGGATCCTGCGCTGTCCCCGCGTGCGGTGGTCACTTTCGCGATCAATCCCTCTCAACTCTCGATGCCTTGACAACGGCGATGCAGTGTGACCACCATTACCGCATCATGTGATAGAGGTTATCACACTATGAGAGGAAATTATGAAGGTTGCGATCCTCGGCTTGGGCGAAGCCGGAAGTCTCTACTCGTCGGGATTCCTCGCGAAGGGCTGGGAGGTGACCGGGTTCGACCCGGCCGACACCGCCACCCCCGCGGGAGTGCTGCGCTTCGACGACGTCGCCGACACCGTGCGAGGTGCGGATCTGGTGCTGAGTCTGGCCAGCGCGAAGGTGGCGGTGCGGGCGGCGACCGACGCCGCACCGCATCTGTCGGACGGCATTTGCTATGCGGACATGAATGCCGCGCCAGCCGAGATCAAGGCGCAGGTCGCCGACGTGGTCGGCGCGGCCGGCGCTGCGTTCGCCGATGTCGCGGTGGTCGGGTCCGTCCCCGCCCACGGGGCGCGTACCGCCCTGGTGGTCAGTGGCGACGGATCGACCGCGGCGGCCGCGTATTTCGAGGCACTCGGCGCCACGGTCGAGGACATCTCCGGTGCGCCCGGGGACGCGTCGAACCGCAAGCTGCTGCGCAGCGCGTTCATGAAGGGCCTCGGCGCGTTGATCGTCGAATCGGTCGATGCCGGGATCGCTGCCGACGCCGAGCAGTGGGTGCGTGCGCAGATCGCCGGTGAGCTGTCCGGCAGCTTCTCGGCCCTGGACCGGCTGCGGGACGGCACCCGCAAGCACGCCGCCCGACGCTCGGTGGAGGCGGCCGCCTCGGTCGAGCTCCTCGACACCCTTGGTGTCCGCCCGGTCCTCGCGTCCGCGACGACCGAGGTGCACCGCACCCTCGCCGATGCGAATGGACGCGCCACCGACGAGTTGCTCGAGGCCTACGCCGGGCTCCCGGTCGCCAACATCGGCGACGCCCGCCAGCGCATGGGCATGGTCGATTCGGGTATCCATGCCATGTGGAAGGGCGCACGGATCGTCGGCCGTGCCCGCACGGTGTGGACCCGGGCCGGCGACAACAAGGCGCTGCATGAAGCGCTGGCGAAGGTGCAGCCTGGTGAGGTGATTGTCATCAACGGACAGGGCGACCAGAATCGGGCCTTGATGGGTGAGTTGATCGCCGAACGCGCCCGCTCCCGCGGCTGCGTCGGCATGATCATCGACGGCGCCGCCCGCGACATCGATGTCCTGCAGGAGATCGGGTTCGGCGTGTGGGCCCGTGCGGTGAACCCCTCGGGCCCCTACAAGGACGGCCCCGGCAAGATCGACGTCCCGGTCGCGGTCGGCGGTGTCGTCTGCGCCCCCGGCGACCTCGTCGTCGCGGACGACGACGGCGTCATCATCATCCCGGCGGCCGAAGCGTTCACCAGCCTGGCGGGTGGCCGGGCGGTCGAAGCCGACGAGGCGCAGCGTCGGGCCGCGATCATCGCCGCCCGTAAGGTCGCGGCATGATTGCCATCTGGGCGTTGCTGGCGTTCATAGCGTCCATCGTCTTCTGGAATGCGGTGCTCAAACGCAACATCGGTGAGGCGATGATCGTCGGGTTCGTCGTCGTCGGTGCGTTCGCCGGCCGTGACGCTCCGAAGTACATGTGGGAGGGCTTCGTCAATTCGATGCAGGAGGAAGTGACGTTCGCCGGGCTGGCGTTCATCTTCATGAGCTTCATCCTCGCGAAGACCCCGGTGCTGGACCGGCTCATCGACATCCTCAACTCGTTCCTCGGCCGCCTGCGCGGCGGTCCGATCTACACGTCCACCGTCGCCGGCGGCATGTTCGGTGCCATCGCGCATGTCGGCGCTTCGGTCACCGCCGCGGTCGGCTCAGTCACCGTGCCGTGGATGAAACGCTCCGGCGTCAGCGGCGAACTCTCCGCCACCGTCGTCGCCGGCTGCGCGGGCATGGGCGTGACGTTCCCGTTCAGCGCGACCATGTTCATCCTGGTCGGGTCCAGCACCGTCACCGGGATGATGGCCGCCGACGACATCATCGTCCCGCTCGCCATCGCCGGCCTCTGGTGCCTCGGCTACCGACTGGTGCTGAGCTACTACCTGGTCCGCAAGAACGGCCTGCAGCCGATCGCACCGGAAGACCGGATCCCGGTGAAGCGGAGCCTGCGGGTCGGGTGGACCTCGCTGTTGCTGTTCGTCCCGATCCTGATCCCGCTGCTGCTCACCCGCGGTCCGGTCGCCGCACCCATCGCGCACTACACCGACCTGGTGATGTCGAGTGCCCTGAGCCTGATCACCTGGATCCCCGTCCTGATGATCCTGCTGGTGCTCTTCCTCGGGCGCCGGCACCTGCCCAAGACCAGCACGGGCTGGTGGAAGGTCCTCGGCGACGCCGCCCCCCAGTTCGGCGTCATCGGTATCACCATCGTTGCCGCGTTCTCCGCGTCGGCGGTGCTCGCCAAGCTGAAACTGCCTCAGCAGCTGACCGCGATGCTCGAAAGCCTCAGCGCACCGTCCTGGCTGATGGCGATCCTCGTCGGGATCATCATCGTCATCATCGCGATCCCGCTGACCGCCTCTGCCACCATGGCCTCGGTCGGCCCCGTCGCCGTCGCCGCCCTGGTCGGCACCGGTATCGCCGCCCCCGTGGCCGCGGCCGCCGTCTTGGTCTTCGCGTCCACCGAGGGCGCCTCCCCACCCTCGGGCGCTCCCATCTACGTCGCCTCCGGGATCGCCCGGATCGACCCGTCGAAGATTTTCATGCCGCTCCTGAAGTACTACTGCATTCCCATCCTCGGCATCGGGGTACTGATCGCCCTCGGCCTCCTCCCCGTCTGATCCCGCGACAGGACACGTCATGTTCCAGAAAAGCTTCTCTACCCTCTTCCGCATCAGCGTCGTCGCGTTCCTGCTCGGCGGACTGGCGATCGTGCTCGGTCAATCCGTCGGACTGATCCTCGGCGACGGCGTCGTCGTCACCCACGTCGAGGAACTGCTCGCCCCGTACGCCTACGGTGCCGCAGGCATCGCCGGACTGCTCGCCTTCGTCTTGTCGTACTTCCACCACGGCGGAGAGGAGGACGCCCTCGGAAACGAGGACTCTCCCGCCCGCACCGCCGAACACGTCGGATGACCAGGTCGATGAGCACGATCGGTGCCGACTCCACCTACGCCGACCTGTGCGCCCGCACCGACGGCGCCCCGGCCGGGTCGAGTTGGGGAGTCTTCGACAACCGGGACCGGGGGACGGCGAACTTCGCCGGCCCCGGGCAGGTCCGCGACGCCGCCACCCTGGTCACCCGGGGTGCGGTGTTCGCCCTCGACTATCCGCTCGGCGCGTTCGACCCACCGATGGCCCGGTCGCGCACGGCGCCGAAGCACACAATCGTCTCCGCGCACGCCGAATCCCGCGACGACCTCCTCGACGGTTTCTACCTGCAAGCCAGCAGTCACCTCGACGGATTGCGCCACCGACGGGTGTCCGGGCAAGGCTTCTACGGGGGTATTCCCGACGACCAGGTCACCGAAGGGTCCCCGGCGCTCGGGATCCAGGCCTGGTCGCAGGACCCGATCGTCGGCCGCGGCTTGCTCCTCGACCTCGAAGCGCTTCACGCCGAGCGCGGGCATCCGCTCGACCACGCCCAGGGTCCGGCGCTCGACCCTGCCGACCTGGACGCCGCCGCGCAGCGCCAAGGCTGCGAGATCCGCGGCGGTGACCTGATTCTCGTCCACACCGGCTGGGCACACTGGTACCTCACCGCCACCGACGACCAACGCAACGAGGTCCGCTCCGGTCGCCGCTCCACCGGCTTCGCACAGAGCCGCTACCTCGCACAGTGGTTGTGGAACAACAAGATCGCGCTCTTCGGCACCGACACCTTCGCCGTCGAAGTTCTCCCCGTCCTCCCCGACAGCCCGTTCACGGAGTCCGCTCCCGAGGATGCCGGAATGATGCACCAGGAACTGATCGGCAAACTCGGCGTCCCCCTCGGCGAACTGTGGAACCTCACCGCACTCGCCGTGGACAGCCGCCGCACTCACACCTGGGACGCCCTGGTCACCGTCAAACCACTCAACTTCGTCGGCGGGGTCGGTTCGCCCTGCAACGCGACCGCCATCCGCTGACAGGTTTATCGCACAATGATAAGTTTCATCGAAAGTGGGTGAATCGAGGAGGAAACATGGCGGCGCCGACCAACAACATGCGATCACTGGACCGCGCGTTCGACGTGCTCGGCGTTCTCCAAGAGGCAAAGCAGCCCCTGCGGCTCAGCGAAGTCGCCCGCCACGCATCACTGCACGTCGCCACCGTGCAGCGGATCCTCGGCGTGCTCCTCGAACGCGGGTACGCCGCCCGCATCGGCGACACCTACACCGCCGGGCCCGCTGCGCTCGCGGTCGCGCACGCGTTCATGGTCACCAACCCGCTCAGTGTCCTTGCCCAGCCCATGCTGCAGCAGCTCGCCGCGAGTACGGGGTTCACCGCGTCGATGTATGTGAAGGTCGAATCCTCCCGAGTGCTCATCGCGCGGGTGGAAAGCGACCATCCGCTCAACTACATCCTCCCCGTCGGTGAGCGCCTGCCGCTCTACCTGGGCGGCGCCGGGAAGACGATCCTCGCTCATCTCGACACCGCGGAGGTCGACGAGATCCTCGGCGGTGTCGGCGACATGGCCCTCGCCAGCGGTGCGACCGTGTCGAAAGCGGAACTGTTCGCCCAACTCGAAAAGATCCGCAGCGACGGCTTCGCCGTGTCGGTCAGCGAACGCCTCTACGGCATCGCCTCCGTCACCGCCCCCGTCCGTGCCGCCGACGGCACCCTCGTCGCCGTCCTCGGCGTCACCGGACCCGCCGACACACTCACCGACACCCAGATCGACCACCTGATCCCCGAAGTCCGCCGCGCCGCAACCACTCTCGGCACACGGGTACCCGTCGCCGGCTAGCCGGACAGTTCGCTTCCGGCCGACGATTCCTGTTCAGACCGGCTACCCCGACAGGCAAACCAGCAATCGGAGCAATGGCCAAACCTTCACGTAGTCAAGACATCGTCGCCTTCGCCCAAACCTGGGCGCCGTTCGGCGATGTTCGCCGCACCGGGTTATGCCCGGGCGCCGAGTGTTTCGAGGAAATCCGCAATGGCCGCTTCCGGCCGTTCCGTGTGGTTGCGTCGCGTGGTGGTGAGTCGGGATCGCGCCATCGCCGGTCTGCTTCGGAGGTGCCACCCCAGACGCCGTAGGGTTCGCCCACGGTGATTGCGTGGGTGTGGCACTCGCGTTGCACGGGACAGGTGGCGCAGACGGCTTTCGCCTGCCGTTCGCGGCGGATGCGCGCGCCTCGACCTTCGCCGTCGCGGGCGAAGAACAGCTCGGCGCCGGTGTCCCGGCACCGAGCGTGCATCTGCCAGTCCCAGAGCTGGGTACAAGGCTGGGGTAGGCACGGTCAGGCTGAGTGATGGCATCGTCCCGCTCCACTTCGGTCAGCTCGAGGTCAGTTCGGAAAGTAGCTACTCAGTGTCCCGGCCAGACCGAGGAGTTCGACGGTGGAGGCACCCTCGGCGATCTGTTCGCGGAACTTGGTTTCCTTGTCCTCGCGGGCCTGGGCGAGCTCGAGGGCGGATTCGACCTCGCCGGCGTAGACCACAACCAGGCCGTCGCGGTCCCCGACGATGATGTCGCCGTTGTGCACGGTAGTGCCCGCGATGTCGACGGGTTGGCCGATGCTGCCCTTGTAGGCCTTGGTCGTGCCCCGAATCGACAGGCCCTTGGCGAAGAGCGGGAACTTCATGCCGATGATCTCCTCGGCGTCGCGGACCGCGCCGTGGATGACGAGGCCGGCGATCCCTGCCTTCTGCGCTGCGGCGGTGAGCACGTCACCCCAGGCTCCGGCGTCGAGGAAGCCGCGCGCGTCGGCGACGAGGATGTCGCCGGGGCGGGCGTGCTGCAGGGCGGCGTGCAGCATGAGGTTGTCGGCGGGACCGGCGTCCACTGTGAGCGCGGGACCGGCAAGCTTCATCGACGGGTCGATCGGCTTGATCACGGCATCGATGGAGCCGCGCTGCCCCTGGGCCTCGTAGATGGTGGCGGCACCCAGCTCGCGGAGGCGGGCGAGTTGCTCGTCGGTGGGTCGAGTGCTCATGGTGTTCTCCTGTTTCTGCGCGGTCGTGCCGTCGCGACTGTGGTGGGGTCTGCCGAAGATGTTGCGGCTCTGCAGATGTGGGGTGCGACCGGCGGACTGCGGACCGGCGGTCACGGGGTGGAGCTTCGGATTTGTGGAGCCGCTCCGGTGCTGCGCGGTTGGCGCGGGTCACCGGAACCGGAGGACGAGGGCTTCCACCGCTGCCGGGTGCGGTGGCACCTGGTAACTGATCTGACAAAAAAGTACATTATCAGAACAATCTCTGTCACCATAGAGATCCGAACAGGTAGTTGACGGGCCGTTGCCGGACTATCGCTCATATTTTGTACTCACTCTGAGGTAGGAGAAGATCATGAAGTTGGCGATCATCGGATGCGGTGAAGTGGGCCGCCTGTATGCCCGGGTCGCGGCGGAGTCCTTCGAGGTCGTCCTCTGCGATGCGTATCCGTCACCGGCGGCGCGCGATCTGGCGATCGATCTGGGCTTGACGCTTCACGAGCGTCTGGGCGACTGGCTCGCCGGCGTGGACCGGATGTGGTCGTGCGTGACCGGCGACGTCGCCGCGGCGGTGGCCGAGCAGTCCGGAGCCTTCGTGTCACCCGGGGCAATGTTCGTCGATCTGAGTACCGCCACCCCGGCGGACAAACTGCGCTCGTCGGAGCTTCTGCACACCAAGGGGATCGAGTACGCGGATGCGGTGATCATGGGTGCCATCGGCATGACGGGCCTGCGCACGTCCCTGCTGGTTTCGGGGGAGGCGGCTGCGACGGCGGTGGCCGACTTCGCCACCATCGGGGCGCCGGCGCGGGCGCTGGAGAACGCCCGGCCCGGGGATGCGGCGGCGTTGAAGCTGCTGCGCACCGTGCTGACCAAGGGGATCGAGGCGCTGGCGGTCGAGTGCCTGGTGTCGGCGGAGAAGCAGGGTGTGCGTGAGGAGCTCTACCGCGTACTCGGCGACATCGACACCCAAGGATTCACCACCTTCCTCGATGCGGTGGTGCGCAGTCACCTCCTGCACGCCGAGCGCCGCTCGCACGAGGTCGAACGCGCCGTCGCCCAGCTCGACCAGGCTCATCTGCCCTCGTCGGTACTCGCGGGCACGCGCACGCTCTACGAGCGCACGGTGCATTCACTG